>JBFJVR010000128.1:0-7058 GCA_041624095.1 Oleiphilaceae bacterium | reverse complement strand
CGCGATGGGAACAATGATAGGTTCCGGTCTGCAACGGCTCGCACGTAAGCAGTCTCGCGAAGACATCGAATATGCGATGGAAGAAGGCCTGCTCGAAACCATGCCGCGCCTCGAGAAGCGCACGCAATATCTTGCAACACTGGCAAACGTTTCGACCTTGCTGGGGTTGCTCGGTACCATTATCGGCCTGATCGCTGCGTTTACGGCAGTAGCCTCAGCTGACCCGGCCTCTAAGGCTAGCCTCTTATCACAAAGTATATCTGTTGCGATGAACACCACCGCATTTGGTTTGATCGCAGCCATTCCATTGTTGCTTATTCATTCGGTGCTGCAGACCAAAACCAATGAAATAGTCGATAGCTTTGAAATGGCAGGTATTAAGGTGATGAACCTCATTAGCGAGCGAAACGTTCCCGCTGCCGCAAGTGCCACGCCTAAACAAAAAGCCAGTGCGCCCAACGCGTCTATTTCGGGCGGAATGCAAGCAGCGCCGGCAGTGTAATTCCTGGCCGCACTCCACTAGCGTATCGCTAGCCGGAAGCGGCCCATACGCAGCTTTACATCGAAAACGCCAAAGCAACGAAACGAGAAAGGGCTAACCTAATGCGACGAAAACATCGACGCCATCAGCAAGAAGCAGATCTGGATATTACCGCGTTTATGAATCTGATGATCGTACTGGTACCTATCTTGTTGATTAACATGATCTTTGCTCATACCACAGTACTCGAGCTGAACTTTCCTGAATCAGATGCTGTTTCGGCGAGTCAGGAAGAGCCGTTACAACTGCAGGTTGTCATACTCGATACACAGCTTATTGTTTCAGACAATAAAGGGGGCGTGATCAAACAGCTAAAAGGTGTGGGTGGTGAGCATGATTTTGAAATGCTGGGCAAGGTTATGCAGGAGTTAAAGTCGCGTATACCCGAGAAAAAAGATATTACCATTATGGCCGAGAAACAAACCTCGTATCAGACTTTGGTGACGGTGATGGACAAAGTGCGTTCCTATAAAACGGTTGTTGCCGGCAGTCTTGTACATGCTGAGTTATTTCCCGAAGTATCTATAGCTGATGCGCCAGAGATCGTCGATGAGCAGGCAGAAATTGCTACGACAGAAAGTGAAGCGTTGCCCGAAAAGGTGAAGTCATGAAAGAATCAGCCAAAGCAAAGCGCCTGAAACGACATCATAAGCGAGGGAAGCAGCAAGGTAAGCTAAACCTGGTTTCCCTGATGGATATCTTTACGATTCTGGTTTTCTTCTTGATGGTTAATTCCTCGTCCGATGTGCAGGTTTTAAATCAGGACAACAGCATCAAACTGCCAGTCTCAAATGCGGATCAAATGCCTAAAGATGCACTGGCGCTTGCCGTAACCGAAGACGATATTCTGATCAGTGGCCGTGCCATTGTTAAAGTGGCACAAATGCGTGCTCATTCAGGTGATGTAGAGCCGTTACTTAAGGCCGAGTTAGATTATCAGGCAGGTCGATCGAGTGTCGTACCGGGTGACATGGGGCGACCCATAACTATTGTCGCTGACAGGGAGTTACCATACGAGTTATTGAAGAAAATTATGTCTACCTGTGTCGATGCCGGTTATGCGAGCATTTCGTTAGCGGTAAGCCGCCAGAGTGAGGAGGCATCATCGTGAGCATGAAACGTCAGGGTTTGGCATGGAATCAGGAAGAAGGCGAGCGCACGCGTCTGCTGCGTATCATCTCTATTGTTTGCCCACTCTTTTTGGTAATGACGGTTTATATTTCATGGACAGATGTACCAGAGCAAAAGCGCGAAGAACTCGAAGCTTTGCCTCCACAGTTGGCAAAACTTGTGCTGCAAAAGAAAGAAAAACCCAAGCCGGTTATTGAAAAGCTGGTGAAAAAAGAAGAGCCGAAGCCAGAACTTAAAAAGCCCGAAAAAGTCGCAGAGGCGCCAAAACCCAAGCCTAAAAAGCCGCTTGTAGCCCAGAAGCCTAAACCTAAGGTCAAGCCAAAGCCACAAGAGATTGAACTGGCGCGCCAGAAAGCAAAAACCTCCGGTTTATTGGCGATGAGTAATGAACTGTCCAAACTCAGTGCCTTGGCAAATTCGGTTAAACTTGATACGCCGAAAACAATTACTGCAAAGCCTATTTCGCGTAAATCGCCTGACAAACTAACTACCGTTGCGAGTGCAACCACACGGAGTGCGGGCATCGATGAGCGTCAGTTGACGCAAGAAAGCCAGCAGCTGAGTTTGGCCTCGCGCCAAGTGAGTGAAATTGCCGAAGCAGAGGAGCTTGTTGGCGAGGTAGTTGCAGAGGAGGCCGCTCAGCAGGCCTTCATCGCTCAGCGTACCACTGAAGAAATACGTCGTGTTATGGATGCTAATAAGTCAGCAATCAATAGTATCTACAACCGCGCTTTGCGCAAAAAACCTTCATTGCAAGGCACATTGACGTCTCAACTGGTTATTGAAGAAAACGGGATTGTATCCAGCTGTTCTGTAGTTGAGTCGACGCTTAATGAGCCTTCCTTGGAAAGCAAAATATGCAAGCGTCTGCGTTTGGTTAACTTTGGCCCTAAGCCTGGTGTTGAGAAAACGACCTTCAGTTACCCAATTGAGTTGTTGCCCGGTTAAAAGCAAACTGGCCGGCGGGGCCTATCGCCGGTTTTCTTTTGTCGAGTAAAGCGCTTGTGTGGAGCGGTCGCTTCGCTTCCTTCCCTAAATTTTGCTTTTAGCTTACGACTGTCCAGTTTAAGTCTATACTTCATAAAGTCTCGGGCGCTTAAGCAGTGCCTTTAGGGCTTGGAATCTAAAAGGAGATTGGGATGGGTACCTCGGAAAAGTCTAATAATAAGGGTAACGACAAACCGGCAGACAAACTTATAGACCCAGCGACGCAGTTGCACGAAATCCAGAAACTGCTCTTTGGCCAGCAAATTGCCCAGCTTGAACAACTTATGGCTGCGATGAGGTCCGATTTAACAGACCAGTTGGCCGCATTGAACAAAACGTTCTCGAACAAGCTCGCACAGCAGAAGGACGAGTTTAAGTTGCAGTTATCGGAGTTAGCGCAACATGTAGAAGCGCAAAACTCGGAGCATCAGAACCGAGAAAGCCTTATTGAGCAGGAACTGGATTCCTTAGGTAAACGCTTGGATGCCTTTGAAGCTCAAACAGAAACTGCACACGACGCACTCGAAAAACAATTCTCTCAAGAAACGCGTTTGCTCAAAGAGGAAATGGAAAGCGCGCACCATGCGCTGTCGGAACAAGTTAAGCGACAAGGCAGTGATCTTGGTGACACCAAAGTTGACCGCTCGACTTTAGCGGACCTCTTAGGCCAATTAGCAGCTAACCTCAAAGCGTAGTTGCGCTGATGTCTCCGCCGCCTGATGTTGGAATGCTCAAAGAGCATAAAGACAAAGAGCCAGATAACGATTTTATCAGGCTCAGAAAACTCCTGTTGGGCCCCGACTATGATGGCGCGCTAAACAAATACATTAGTCGCGAAGACGATGCAGAGCGCGTCGCACTTGTGTTAGCTAGTGCGATCAGACAAAGCGTAGCAGAAGACCCCTCCATTGGCGAAGCGCTAGCGCCGGTGCTGGATAAAGCATTTCAAACCTCAATCGCACAGAATCCGAGCCAAATTAGTAACGTGATGTTCCCCGTGATGGGGCCTGCTATTCGTAAATCGGTCGCCGCATCGCTGCGAGATATGGTGCAAAGCCTGAATCAGGTGTTAGAGCAAAGTCTAAGCCTTCGCGGCCTTGTATGGCGATTTAAGGCGTGGCGTGCCGGCGTCTCCTACGGCCGGTATGTGATGTCGCAGACACTGCGTTATCAGGTGGAGCAGGTGTTTTTGGTTCACAAGGAAACCGGCCTGTTATTGCACTCGATTGCGAATGAACAGGCT
This sequence comes from Oleiphilaceae bacterium, assembly GCA_041624095.1. Taxonomy (GTDB): domain Bacteria; phylum Pseudomonadota; class Gammaproteobacteria; order Pseudomonadales; family Oleiphilaceae; genus PZPK01. Next base: position 3,156 of record JBFJVR010000128.1, on the reverse strand, counting down.
GAGTCGAACGACCCTGAGCTGGTGTCGAGTATGTTAACCGCAATACAGGACTTCGTCAGGGATTCGTTTAATCGTAGTGAAACATCGGAATTGGAACGTATAGAAATGGGCGGACTGTCCATACAGCTATGCTCAGGACCGCACGCGATTATTGCCTTGGCAGTGCGCGGAAATGCCGATGAGTCGGTTTTTAGTATTGCAGAAGAAACGCTAGAAAAGATTCATCTGGATTTTTCTGGCAAGCTTGCAGATTTTCGCGGTGACCGAGCGGTTTTCGCTGCGACAGATAATATTCTCAAATCCTGCTTAGTGTCAGAGCATATAGAAGGCGAAGAAGGCAGCAAAAAAAGACCGTGGTTAGCTCTGGTTTTTATCGCGATGCTCGTGACGTTTTTTATCAACCAGAGCTATCGTTCTTATCAATTTCATGCGGCATATCAACGCGTGATTTCCGCGATAGAGTCAGAGCCGGGTTACGTATTGGTTTCGAGCAAGTTTGATGCGCCACAATTACGCGTGACCTTATTGCGCGACAGCGCATCCGAAACGCTCGATGCACTTTTTAGCAGAATAGACGAAGCCCACTTGCATATCGATGTTAATGCACATGAGCTTACCTTTGGTGAAATAGATACGGCTAAATTATCTGCCTTGACGCTGCCTGCTCCTGCTCGTGCGGTCACAACACTTGAAAATTATCAGAATGTGATTAAATCCATTAACTCCACCGTACTGCTGTTTAGTGATAAGTCGGCGGCACTGCTCACAGAAAGTGCGACTGAACTGCCGCGCCTGATTAGTAACATTAAAACCTATGCTCGATTAAATAGAGAGTTAGGCATGGGGACTCCTCAGGTCTTAGTGCTTGGCTTCGCCGACCCCAAAGGTACGCGGTTTGGCAAGCAGAAGGTCAGTAAGGAGCGTGCAGAGCATATTAGACAGACTTTGGTGGCTAATGAAGTCGACAGCGAGATCCTTCACGCGTGGGGCGTTGGCCAGCGAGATGGCCCGTCAATGCAGCCTGAGCTGCAGCGCAGGGTCACGCTTCACGTTTTAGATCAAAGCCGCTACAGTGGTCTGCCAGCTATGATTGACACCCGTATTGTACCCGAGGGCTCACAATGATTAGCGTAGCGAAAAAAGTCTGTATGGTCGGACCCTTTGCGGTCGGCAAAACAAGCTTGGTCAGGCGTTATGTTGAAAGTATTTTTAGCGACAAGTATCGAACCACCATAGGCGTAAAAATATCTAAAAAAACAGTGACGCTGGCTAGCCATGAAGTGCAGCTTATGGTCTGGGATATAGAAGGAGTCGATGTATTTACTGATCTTAAAACAAGCTATCTACGCGGTGCCGCAGGCGTAATATTGGTGGTCGACGGCAGTCGACCGGAAACACATAGGCAGGTGGGGGATCTGGTTGAGTTGGTACGTAACACGGTCCAAGATATCCCGATGATGCTAATGATCAACAAGTCAGACCTCGTATCGGAGTGGAAGGTAAACGATGAGTTCAAGGTCATAAACCGAAACCTGGTAGATAATATTTTCGAAACAAGTGCGAAGTCAGGGCAAGGCGTAGAAGAGGCCTTCGATGCCTTGGCGAATGCGATGTGCAGCCAGGACATTTCGGTGGCTGACTAACATGCGCTTCGCGGTGCCTCACCAAACGAATCAGCCGGGTTATAGGAGTTGGTAGCGAATGACAGTGCTTAAAGACGTTGTTAATCATTTAGAGCTGCTGGTGCTCGAGAAGACGACACCCGAGCTATTCACCTTTCATTCCGATTGCCCTCCCTGGTTTTATACTATTTATCAGAATGTAGTCGGGAAGCCGGAAGCCAGCATGCATTCAATTTCAGCATTTAACCTGAGCTTAATGTTTCCCTTTCTTGCCCATTATCTCGAAGATGCTGAGCAGGTCTGGCAGCGCAAGGAAGCGGCAATTGAGTGCGATAAGTCGGGTGTTTGGACTGAGGAGGGTTCGAGTGGAGAGGAGTATCAATTCGAAGCGCAGGCCCTGCTAATCGGGGAGGCAAAGGTGCTGCTGATCGAGAACCTGAACGCAGTGTTCGAAGACAGACATGCTGTTTACCAAAAAGCCCGTGATATTGCCTTATTAAACGAAAAACTGGTGTCCGAGCTCAATTATCGACAGCGCAAGTTACAACATGAAATCGAAAAGCAGCTTGTACGAGAAGCTTCGGTCTATGAAATACGCCAAAATATCGATAAAAACTCATCGGCTGTCTTGGTCTGCCAGGCGGATGGCGGCGTAGAGCTGTATAACAAAGCCTTAATTGACATATTCCATATCGAAGGGGATGCGTCACTGGTAAAGTCTTCGATGCTTGAAAAATGGGTGTCAGAAGCCGAACAAAATTACCCCGAGATTAATCGTGTGTTGAGATCTGGGTGTTATTGGGAAGGAGAGTTCGAAACTACCGGCCTGGATGACGAAGAAAAGTGGATTCGTTTGAGCATTGGGCCGGTCAAAGATGATGCTGGAGAGATCGCTCATTTTGTGTGTGTCGCGAATGATCTGAGTGAGTACCGAAAAGTATCCGAAGATTGGGGTAACCTGAGCGACTATGACTTTAATACCCACCTACCGAATCGCCGCCAGTTCTGGCGGCGCTTAAGATCCATATTTGAAGAAGAGAGCGAGCAGGGTGAACGTGCTGCTTTGCTTTACATCGACCTGGACTACTTTAAGCGCATTAACGACGACTATGGACATTTTGCCGGAGACTTCTTGCTAAGCGCAGTCGCGTCGCGTATCTCGCGAAATATAAAACATAGCGATTATATCGCTCACCTTGGTGGCGATGAATTTGTCATTCTTTTGCGTTATGTCGAAACCAATGACGATGTCATGAATATGTCTGAACGACTGTTGAATATGATTGCCGAGCCGATAGCACTTGATAACGAGCCGATTCAGGTGACCGCGAGTATTGGCGTAGCTGTGTGCGAGATAGACGGTTTTGACGCCAAGTCCTTGTTACGCCAGGCCGACCTCGCAATGTATTCGGCCAAAGAGTTGGGCCGAGGCCAGGTAAGGCTATATAGCGAGGAGCTTGAAGACCATATGCCGCTGAGACGCCAACGCGAACTTGAATTGCGCGACGCACTGGCTCAGCAGCAGTTCAGGCTG
>JBFJVR010000127.1:0-7073 GCA_041624095.1 Oleiphilaceae bacterium | reverse complement strand
GCCACCCAGACATTAAACTGCTACGCCAACAGCACGACATCAAATCTCTGGCGGACCTGCAACTAAAAATACTGGAATCCCTGTGGCCAACGCTCAAGCAAGGTGGCAAACTGCTGTACGCGACCTGCTCGGTATTCCCGCAGGAAAACAGTCGTATTATTGAACGTTTTTTAAAGCAGGAAAAAACCGCTGAACTGGTTACACTGAAAGAAGCTTGGGGAATCGATACGCAATACGGGCGACAACTGTTCCCCCAGCACAATGGCCACGACGGTTTCTTTTATTCGCTGTTAAACAAAACAAGTTAAAAGCTCATACCACTATGAAAATAATCATTATCGGTGCAGGTCAGGTAGGTGGAACACTTGCTGAAAACCTGGCCAATGAAGCAAATGACATTACCGTGATCGACAGCGATGCAGGCCGGTTACGAGAGCTTCAGGACCGACTGGATATTCGCACCGTACATGGCCAGGGCTCGTACCCCAACATTCTGGCTCAGGCGGGCGCAGAAGATGCAGATATGCTGATCGCTGTAGCAAACAGCGATGAAGTTAATATGGCCGCCTGTCAGATTGCCTATACCTTATTTCGCACACCAACTAAAATCAGCCGAGTACGCGCAACTCCCTATCTGGCGCGTAAAGAGCTGTTCAATAATAACGCGTTCCCCATCGATGTATTAATTAGTCCGGAACAAGTTGTTACCAAACATATTACCAGGCTCTTGGAGTACCCCGGCGCGCTCCAGGCGCTCGACTTTGCCAATGGTAAAGCCCGGCTGATCGCCATTAAGGCTTGTCAAGGGGGGCCACTGATTGGCCACGAACTGTCTTATCTGCGTCAGCACATGCCCAATATAGACACCCGGGTCGCCGCGATTTTCAGACACGGCCGCCCGATTATTCCCCAAGGCGACACGACGATCGATGTAAACGACGAGGTATTTTTCATTGCGTCGACCGATCATATCCGCGCGGTAATGAGCGAACTGCAACCCCTGGAGAGTAATTATCGCCGCATTATCATCGCGGGCGGAGGCAATATCGGCTTTAGGCTTGCGAAACAACTAGAGCGCCGCTATTCGGTAAAAATAATAGAAACCAATCGCGAGCGCTGTGTCGCGCTATCTGAAGCATTGGACAAGGCCATCGTATTGCAGGGTAATGCGGCGGGCAAGGACATGCTGATTGAAGAAAATATCGAAGAAACAGACGTTTTCATCGCTGTTACCAACGATGATGAGGCCAATATCATGGCCTCGATGCTGGCGAAACGTATCGGTGCACGCAAAGTCATCGCTTTAATCAGTAACCCCGATTATGTCGACCTGATTCAGGGTGGAGAAATTGATATTGCAGTCTCCCCCCAGCAAACGACTATCGGCAGCTTGCTGACCCACATCCGAAAAGGCGACGTGGTCAATGTTCACGCTCTCAGACGAGGCGCTGCCGAAGCGATTGAGGCTATCGCTCACGGAGACCACCGCTCATCGAAAGTAGTTGGTAAGCGGCTGGATGAAATATCGCTTCCAAGCGGTACAACCATTGGCGCGATAGTTCGTAAACAAGAAGTACTAATCGCCCATGATCATTTACGTATCGAGCCAGACGATCACGTTATTCTATTTTTGATTGATAAGCGTAAAGTCAAGGAAGTTGAAAAACTCTTCCAGGTCGGCCTGACATTTTTTTAGACTTACACACTAACAAGCAGGACACGCACTCGTAATGCACTTTTCGACTATTGGCCGTATTCTGGGCATTCTGCTGATGCTATTCAGTCTCACGATGCTACCACCGATACTGGTGTCTCACCTCTACGGCGACCAACAGACCGACGCGTTTTTTCATGCCTTCGTCATCACCTTTGCCTTTGGGGTACTGGTCTGGCTTCCGGTTAAAAACCGGCGAAGAGAGCTTCGTGTACGAGACGGCTTTTTAATTACTGTATTGTTCTGGTTGGTACTCAGCATTAGCGGCTCACTCCCCTTATACCTCTCAGACTCACCAACCCTGAGTTATGTCGATGCTTTCTTCGAATCCTTGTCGGGCCTAACGACAACCGGCGCGACAGTCATTACAGGGCTAGACGCACTACCCAAAAGTATTTTGTGGTATCGCCAACAGCTGCAATGGTTTGGCGGCATGGGAATCATCGTTCTCGCTGTTGCCATTCTGCCGATGCTCGGCATTGGGGGAATGCAGCTATATCGTGCAGAAGCTCCGGGGCCGGTGAAAGACAGCAAGCTCACACCGCGCATCACCGAAACGGCGAAAGCCCTCTGGTATATTTATCTCGGCTTGACCATCATGTGCGGGCTCGCTTATTGGGCGGCGGGTATGTCAGCCTTTGATGCCATCACACACAGCTTTTCTACCATCGCCATTGGCGGGTATTCTACACATGATGCCAGCATCGGCTTTTTTAACAATGCGACCATTGAACTGATCGCCATTTTGTTTATGTTTATTTCAGGGGTAAATTTTGCGTTACACTTTACCGCCTGGAGAGCAAACAACCCTTTCGTTTACCTGCGCGACCCAGAGTTCAGGTTCTACGCAACCATTATTCTCAGCGTGGCTTTTGTTACCATCGCCACCCTGATAGCGACACAATCATATGAGCCTGTTGAAGCAATCATCAAGGGTTTGTTTGAAGTCGTTTCCATTGCCACAACCACCGGATTTTCAACCGCTGACTTTTCTAGCTGGCCCTTTGTGCTTCCCTTCCTATTGTTTGTCGTTGCATTTATAGGAGGCTGTGCTGGCTCAACAGGTGGCGGCATGAAAGCGATTCGAGTGCTGCTGATCTACAAACAGGGCTTTCGCGAGATTCAGCGCCTGATCCATCCGAATGCTGTCATCCCTGTAAAACTTGGCAAGAAGCCGGTTCCCGACCGCGTACTTGAAGCTGTATGGGGGTTTTTCTCGGTCTATCTACTGATGTTTGTGGTGCTGTTGCTGTTGCTGCTAGCGACAGGACTGGATCAGGTAACGGCTTGGTCAGCCGTCGGGGCGTGCATTAACAATCTGGGCCCGGGTCTGGGCGAGGTCGCCATTCACTATGGAGACCTACCCGAAACGGCAAAATGGGTGCTCTGTTTTGCAATGTTACTAGGGCGCTTAGAGATCTTTACATTACTGATTCTATTTACGCCCTCCTTTTGGCGAACCTGACAAACCAACACGGCCCAAACTCTTGCTAGGCAGTAAAGCGCTTGAAGCTTTTTAGCAATCCGTCGCGTAATTGTCCTATCTCGTCTTTCGCTTTTTTGAGTGCGAGCTCGGCTACATTAGCCGCGTCTTCTGTGCGAGAACGATAATGAACAAACGCTGACTGCATCGCCTGAACGGCAAGCGAATCAGGCGCTAAACCGTACCATAGCGCAATCTTTTCAATCGCTAGCTGAAAGGCCTTCTGCTCACCATGTACCGCAATAGAAATGGTCGTGCGTTTAATGTCTTTTTCCCACGGCACATTAATGCGAAGCTCAAACACCTCGGCTGGCGTTCGCCCCTTTCGCGTCACGGTAACGCGGCGGAGGCCCCGCACGCTTCCGTCGTCACGCACATGGTATTCAGGTAATTGTGCCTGAGCGACACAATACTCATGCTGCGCCCGAGCCAGACGCGCATCTATTTCCTGAGCTTTTGCATAAGCTGCCTTGCGACTGCGCTTGATGCGAACGTATTCTTGATACTCCTTCCCACCCCAAGCCCGAAAAACTCGAAAATAGGATAACTCACCGTATTTATGATCATAAATTGCCATAACACCTCCTCCTTGCTGATAAAGCCCGCTTATCGTGGAACAGCTATTTAATTGCGCCGAAGCCTCATTTAGAATCCCGACTGGCATATGTATATCACAATTCAGTTTCAAATGAGCTTCAATGTAGGAAATTTCATGAAATACACTATCTATCTCTCGGGCGAAATACACACCGACTGGCGCGAACGCATCACCGCCGGACTAGAGCAGGCTCAACTGGACCTGGAAATCTATAGCCCGGTCACCAATCACGAAGCAAGTGACGAAGTAGGCGTCAGAATACTGGGTGAAGAAGACAAGCCATTTTGGAAAGACCACAAGGCGGCGAAGATCAATAGCTTGCGCACACTTACCCTATTGCGTAAATCCGATATCGTCATCGTACGTTTTGGGGAAAAATACAAGCAATGGAACGCGGCCTTTGATGCGGGCATCGCAATTGGCTTGGGGAAACCGCTGATCGTTATTCACGACCCTGAATTAACGCACCCGCTAAAAGAAATTGACGGCGCAGCTATGGCCGTCGCCCAAACGCCAGAACAAGTAGTGGAAATTTTGAAGTACATCAACGAATAGAGCAGCGCCAGCGGGGGCTTTTAGGGTATAATGCGGCTCTTTTTTGCCCTCTGCGGCAAAACGTGGATCGCTGTCTGCAGTATGAATTGCCAAAGCAATCATCAAACAAGACCTCAAAATAAACAATCAGACAAACTTGGGTGGTAAGGCTGTGTCGAACAACTCCAATCCGGATGTAAAAACATTTCAGGGACTCATTCTCGCTCTGCAGAATTTCTGGGCGAACAAGGGTTGTGTCGTACTTCAGCCCTTGGATATGGAAGTGGGTGCAGGAACTTTTCATCCAGCCACATTTCTGCGTTCGATCGGACCAGAAACCTGGAATGCAGCTTATGTTCAACCCAGCCGCAGACCTACTGACGGTCGCTATGGTGAAAACCCCAACAGATTGCAGCACTACTATCAGTTTCAGGTTGTAATGAAACCGTCGCCACTAAACATTCAGGAGCTCTATCTGGATTCGTTAAAGGCAATGGGAATTGATACCACGGTTCATGATGTACGCTTCGTTGAAGACAACTGGGAATCGCCTACCCTAGGGGCTTGGGGGCTAGGCTGGGAAGTCTGGTTGAACGGTATGGAAGTGACGCAGTTTACCTATTTCCAACAAGTGGGCGGCCTTGAATGCTATCCGGTGACCGGCGAAATCACTTACGGTTTAGAGCGCATAGCAATGTACTTGCAAGGCGTCGATAGTGTTTACGACCTGGTATGGGCGCACGGCCCCGACGGCGACGTTAGTTATGGCGATGTATTCCATCAAAATGAAGTAGAGATGTCGACCTACAACTTTGAACATGCCGACACCGACGTGTTATTCCGTAATTTCGATAGTTACGAAAGCGAAAGTGAACGTTTAATCGGCCTTGGCCTGCCACTTCCCGCTTACGAGCTGGTACTCAAAGCATCCCACACCTTCAACATGCTGGACGCCCGACATGCTATTTCAGTAACGGAGCGGCAGCGATTTATACTGCGTGTGCGCAGCTTGGCTCGTGCTGTCGCACAAGCCTATTTCGACCGCCGTAAAGAGCTGGGCTTCCCCCTCGCTCCCGAAGCGATTCGCAATGAGGTTCTAGCAAACCTGGAAGCCTCTGGCGCTGACAAAGGAGACAAGAAGTAATGTCGACCCAAGACTTTCTGGTAGAAATCGGCACAGAAGAACTGCCGCCTAAATCGCTGCAAAAACTGTCTAATGCCTTTACTGCAGGCGTACTCGACGGCCTGAAAACAGCGGGCTTAGATCATGGCCAAGTAAGCTCCTTTGCCAGCCCGCGCCGTTTGGCGATACGTGTCGAAGCATTGGCATCACAACAGCAAGACAAGTCTGTAGAGAAACGAGGACCTGCGAAAAAAGCAGCCTTCGACGCAGATGGCAACCCAAGCAAAGCCTTAATGGGCTTTGCTGGCTCGCTCGGCATCCAGCCAGAGCAGCTAGAAGAAATGGACACACCAAAAGGCACCTGGCTGGTATATCGCAGCGTGGAGCCGGGCCAGCAAACAATTAGCTTGCTAAGTAGCATTGTTGAGCAAGCTTTAGCAAAGCTGCCCATTCCAAAACGTATGCGCTGGGGAGCTCAAAAGGTTGAGTTTGTTCGCCCGGTGCAATGGGTGCTGATGACCTTTGGCGGAGAGATCGTCCCCGGTAGAATACTCGATATAGAAAACGGCAACACAACACGCGGCCACCGTTTCCACAGCAGCGGCGAGATTACAATCAGCGATGCAAAAAGCTACGAAAGCGTACTGCTCGAGCAAGGCAAAGTAATTGCCGACTATCAGCAACGCCGAGATAAAATAAGGCAAGATGTCACTAATGCCGCAGAAAAAGTAGGCGGCATAGCAGTCATAGATGAAGGTCTGCTCGACGAAGTATGCGCGCTGAACGAATGGCCCGTACCTTTGCTGGGCAAATTCGAAGAGCGGTTTTTAGACGTCCCGTCTGAGGCCCTAGTATCCTCTATGAAAGAGCACCAAAAATATTTCCACTTGGTGGACGCAAAGGGTGCCATGCTGCCTTACTTCATCACGCTTGCTAACATCGAAAGCACAGATCCCGCACAAGTGGTTAGCGGAAACGAGCGTGTAATTCGTCCAAGACTATCTGACGCAGCCTTCTTTTTCGAAACCGACAAAAAAACCACACTAGACCATAAACGTGAGGCCTTGAAGAACATTGTTTTTCAAAGCAAACTCGGCACTATATTCGATAAAACCGAGCGTGTTTCGAAGCTGGCCGAAAAAATCAGCCAGCACATAGGCGGTGATGCCAGCCTGGCATTACGTGCCGGCCAGCTTGCGAAGTCAGATCTGGTTAGTGAGATGGTGCTCGAATTCACCGACCTGCAAGGTATCATGGGCTACCATTATGCCCTTCACGACGGTGAAAACCCCGAGGTTGCACATGCACTTAACGAACAGTACATGCCCAAATTCGCTGGCGGGCCGCTTCCAGACTCCAAGACAGGTTGCGCGCTTTCAGTAGCCGAAAAGATCGACTCGCTGGTTGGACTATTCGGCATAAATCAGCCACCAACAGGAACCAAAGACCCCTTCGCTCTGCGCCGTGCTGCGCTAGGCGTGTTGCGCATCATCGTAGAAAAAGAGCTGGATCTGGACCTCAAAGAACTGATTAACTGGTCAAAAGCCCTGCACAGCTCACTCGAAAACCAGCAAGTCGAAGAAGAGCTCGTCAATTACCTGCTTGATCGCTTTCGGGCTTG
>JBFJVR010000126.1:0-7088 GCA_041624095.1 Oleiphilaceae bacterium | reverse complement strand
CGCGCCAACCTATGCCCGTTGACGTTTCTCGATGTGCCCGAGAAAGCCTACAGTCGGGCCACGCTAGGTGTGTACGAAATGGCGCGGGTTGAATTATTGCGTGATCTTTACGTGTGGGCTTATGAGCGTTCTACGCAAGAGTATTTGGCCATCAAGCAAGATTTAGCAGAGCCAGATCCCTTGCGTTTAACGTGGCGAGATTTTATTAAGCAAACGATTCACCTGGTTGTGACGAGTCCTGAACAAGATCCTTATACCGTTATACAGCAAGCTGTTAAAGCGAAAATTCCCAAAACCGAGCAAAAGGATTTACAAGCGTTAGTTATAGAAGAGTTGAGACGATTGCATGAAGGCGTGTTGGCTCGTTACGGATTACGCCCGTCGGAGTTTTCTGCTTGGAAGGCTGAGCATCATCCGATGAGGGCTCAATTTTTATATTGAGGGGGCGTGTGTTCGGTTCAGATGGCCGAGCCATGTCGCCATGGTTATCGTCGGCCTATAAAGGTAGAAAGTACGCTTACTATATTCCGCAAAGGGAAATAGCTGAGGGTGCTGGCGCCTCTGGTTTGCCTCGTTTGCAGGCGGCAAACTTGAATGATCAGGTTTGGTCGAGCCTGAAGCAGCTGCTATCAACGCCCGAAAAACTACTAGCACACTTGCCAAAGCCGTTAACTGAAAGTCCTGAGTTTGATCTTTCCTTGGTTGTGAAACGATTAATGAATCTTGAAGGGCTGTCAGAAGAATTGTTTCCGGTTCACCAAAAGCGTCTGGTCACGCAGTTAATCGATAAAGTTACGGTGCATGCCGACCGGCTCGACATTGATTTCTGTCTCGAAGGTTTGATGGATCTGATTCTAGAGTTGCTGGAAGATCGCCCAGAATTAGTGAGGACGTATCGGCAGCTGTATTCGTCAGCGCGAAGTCACGGACTTTGATTTTCATATTATTCTTTACTCGCTGTTTCGGTAGGTTGTACCCACGCCTATCAATACTGCAAACAAACCTTTCTCTCAGTCCGTCGATAAGTTATTGATTTTAAATCGCTGTATTTTCTCTGCTCATGGACTTCGCCACTGAGCAAGCGCGAGAGGCACAGAGAGTATTCGGCAATTCAGAGAGTATTTGCCTTGAAAAGTCCGATATTAAGGATGGTGCGAAGTCCGTAAACCCTTGCCACATAAGGCCCGTAGCGCGGCGAGAAGGCAATAAAAAACCCCAACTGATAACAGTTGGGGTTTCGTATTTGGTGGAGGCGGGGGGAATTGAACCCCCGTCCGTCAGCACTCTGCCATCGGCTCTACATGTTTAGATTCCGTTAATTAATTTTACCTTCCACAGCCCAACGGGCAGGACGTGGTCGGCTAACTCAGTAAAATTTAACAAAACGACCCTGAGCGTGCCTTTTTGCGATCCTGTTCTGAGTGACAGTCTGCAGCGCGGTACAGGCACCTTGTTACAGACCGTTAGGGCCGGAGCCCTAAAAGTGTTCTTTCACTGCTTACGCAGCTAGTTGAGCACCGTAGTTGTCATCATTTGCAACTATTGTTTACAGCGATTGGAGTACGAGTGCCACTGTACACTCGACATGCACCTCTGGTTTCGTCACCGGCGTCGAAGCCATGTCGCCCCCGTAACCTGTTGAAACCTCAGCGTTTGGCTTCGACTGCGTCGAGTCCCGGCCAGCAGCAGAACGCTGCTGTCGCTTTTGCCCTTTGAAAGCCAAATTGTTGGCTTTCAATTCACAGAGTGAACCGGGCAGTCGCCCATGTCGCCCCCGTAACCTGTTGAAACCTCAGCGTTTGGCTTCGACTGCGTCGAGTCCCGGCCAGCAGCAGAACGCTGCTGTCGCTTTTGCCGTCGTGTTCGTATTCGCGTTGGGTGATTATAGCGGGTTTAGCCCGCGTTTAGATAGAGCCAGTCAAGAAGATTATTCCTACATGGCCTTGTTCCTTAATGTGCGGGCTAAGCGCGTGTTTTCAAGTTCTGTGAGCTAGCGAGAGTGCTCTCTTACTACGCGTTGTTTTTGCCGATTCCAGTCGCGTTCTTTTTCTGTGGCGCGCTTGTCGTATTCTTTTTTGCCTTTAACCAGGGCGATTTCGCACTTTACGCGGTTGTTTTTCCAGTACAGTGAAAGCGCGACACAGGTATGGCCAGCCTGATTCATACGGCTATTAATCTTGCCGATCTGCTTTTTGTGCAGCAATAGTTTACGCATGCGTGTCGGCTCGGCGATCACATGCGTGCTGGCGGTAAGCAAGGGAGTGATGTGTGCATTGAGCAGCCAGGCTTCGCCGTTCTTGAGGAAAACGTGGGAGTCGGTCAGCTGCGCTTTACCGGCGCGCAAACTCTTGACTTCCCAGCCGGTAAGCACCAAGCCGGCTTCAAACTTTTCTTCGATATGAAAGTCGTGATGCGCGCGCTTGTTGAGCGCAATGGTGTTGTTCGGCTGTTTGGGTTTTTTGTTGGCCATAAGTAATGTTAGCGATGCGACATAAAAAAGAAGGCTATTCTACACGAAGAAACGCGCGGATGTGATGCTGCACCAAGGAATAAATGCCGACAAAGTCCGATTTACTTTAGTGGTTACTCGTTTGTTGTGGATCGCGCGGGCTAGGCGAACGCATGCTCGCAGAGTACAATGCGCCAAATTTTAATCTTATTTGAGTTTATGTCCTTAAATATCAATCGCAGCGCGCTGGTGATGCATTCAAGTGATGAGATGTATCGCTTGGTCAACGATGTTTCGTCCTACCCGACTTTTTTGCCTTGGTGTTCTCATGCCGAAGTGCTAGAGCGAACTGAGCTCTTTATGCTGGCGCGCGTAGAGGTGAAAAAGGGCGGTATGAAGCAGGCATTCACCACGCGCAACGACCTTAGTGTTCCAAACCAGATTCGCATGGATCTTGTAGATGGGCCTTTTCGTTTTTTGAAGGGGTGCTGGTCTTTTGATGCACTCCAGGCCAATGCTTGTAAAGTAACCTTGAGTCTGGATTTCGAGTTACAGAAGGGCATTGCGAAGATGGCATTTGGGCCCGTGTTTAATCAGGCGGCCAACTCAATGGTCGATGCTTTTTGCAGTCGCGCGCGGAGTGTTTATGAGTAATAAGATACTAATCGAAGTCGCCTATGCTATGCCGCACAAGCAGGAAATTCTAAGTGTAGAGGTGCCTGAGGGTACCACCGTTTATGAAGGTGCGTGCCTTTCAGGAATGGAAAAGCACTTTCCGGATATTGATTACGATAGTATCGATATGGGTATTTTTGGCAAGATGGTGAAAAAGCCTAAAGAGGAGCGGTTAAGAGCAGGAGACCGGATCGAGCTTTACCGGCCGCTAATTATCGACCCTAAACAGGCTCGTTTGAACCGGGCCGCTAAGAAGTCCTGATCCTTAGTATTGTGTTTATTGGACGTCAGTAGGCGGGGTGGTCGTCGAGCATCTGGCTTTGGTGGCGTACGTACACGTCTTGCTCGTAATATATGCTGACTTTTTGTTTCAGAATTCGGCCACCGGCTTCCTGATAGGTATAGAGGTAGTGTTCTGTGCTGTCATCAAATACGTTGTCAATCACCGGGTTGCCTAATACAAAGTGCACCTGACGCTTTGTCATCCCGGGGCTTAACTGGTCGAGCATATCTTGGCTAACAATGTTCCCTTGTTGCACGTTTATTTTATATACGCCGGGGAAAGAGCACGCAGTAAGAAAGATGCATAGCATCAGGTAGAGCGGCAGGTTCTTTTGCATCTGATTATGAATTCCACTATCTTTGTCGAAAATTAAGCTTCGCCTAATATTGAGTTTTCGCGTGGCATGATACCTGAATCGTGCGCACGCTGTTAATAGGAATCAACACTCGTTATGCCAGATAACACCGATTTAAAAAAAGCCGGATTAAAAGTCACCCTGCCGCGTCTCAAAGTTTTAGGCTTGCTTGAGAATGCTGATGAGCACCACATGAGTGCCGAGGACGTTTACAAGGCTTTGCTAGAGAGCGGTGACGACGTAGGCTTGGCAACGGTGTACCGCGTGTTGACTCAGTTTGAGTCTGCGGGCTTGGTATTGCGCCACAACTTTGAGGGTGGGCATGCGGTATTCGAGTTGGCTCAGGATGAGCATCACGACCATATGGTCGACACCAAATCGGGTAAAGTAATTGAGTTTTGCGACCCGGTGATTGAAGAGCGGCAAAAGCAAATCGCCGAAGAGCACGGCTACGAACTCGTAGATCACAGCCTAACCCTTTACGTTCGCCCTAAAAGCTGATTTTTTAGCCTTAGTTTGTTTCCAGCATTTCTTTGGCGTGAGCCAGAGTCTGCTGGGTGATCTCTACACCGCCCAACATTCTTGCAATTTCCTGCGTGCGGTCGTTTTCGCTTAAACGGTCGATACGGGACTTCACGCTTTCGTTTTCTACTTTTTTGCTGATGAAAAAGTGCTGATGCCCCTGCGAGGCAACTTGGGGCAGGTGTGTCACGCAAATCACTTGTCCTTGTTCGCCGAGCGATCTCAGCAAGCGACCAACTATTTGTGCGGTGCCACCGCCTATGCCTACATCTACTTCATCAAAAACCAGAGTCGGGATGGTTGAGCTTTGTGCGATGACCACCTGAATCGCTAGGCTAACTCTAGATAATTCGCCGCCTGAGGCAACTTTGCTGAGCGCTTTAGGAGGTTGTCCGGGGTTGGTGCTAATGAGAAGCTCGATGCTATCGAGGCCGTGCTGGCTAAAGCTGTTTTTATCCAAGGGCTTGATTGCCACCACCAATTTGACCGACTTCATGTCCATGAGGTGTAGCTGTTCGGCAATCTTTTGCTCGAGTATTTTCGCGTGTTTACTGCGTTCTTTTCGCTGCTGTTCGGCAAGTTCTTGGTACTGCTTAGCTAATGCGGCGACTTCTTTTTCGAGTTGCTCAAGGTTCTGATCACCATTGAGGTATTGTTGAACCTCCTGGTTTAACTTGAAGTGCACTTCGGCCAGTTCGTTGGCTTCGCAGCGATGTTTGCGCGCAAGTTGGTAGACCGCGCTCAAGCGTTCTTCAACCCAACTCAGGCGTTCCGGGTTGAGTTCAAAGCTGTCGGTAAAGTGGCGCAGGGTGGAGCTGGCTTCGCTGATTTGAATGCTCGCTTCGCTCAGCATATTCAATGCTTCAGTGATGTGCTCGTTGTCATTCGACACGGCTTGCAAGGCGTGGCAAGCAGCGCTGACCATGCTGCCTGCGTTGGTGTCACTTTCTTCACACAAGGCAATCGCTTCAAAGGCTTTGCTAAGAATCTGTTCGGCGTTGGCGAGGGTGTGTTGCTCCTTCTCCAATAGCTCGACCTCGCCTTCCTGAAGCCCGAGTTTGTCCAGTTCGTCTACCTGAAATTGCAGCAATTGCAGCCGGGCATCGAGTTCATCCTGATTGCTTTCGAGTTCGGCGAGTCGCTGGTCTTTTTCGGCCCATTGCTGGTATGCCTGTGTGACGCTCGTTGAGAGCTCACTCAGCTGGGCATATTCGTCGAGTATTTTGCGGTGGTTCTCTTTGAGTAATAAGGATTGATGCTCATGCTGGCTATGGATGTCGATGAGGTGTTCGCCAATTGTTTTTAGGCTCTGTAACGGGCAGGGTTGTCCGTTGATGTAGCTTCGGGAACGCCCCTCAGCAGTAATGACGCGTCGCAAAACGCACTCGTCGTTGGTTTCTAGGTCGTGTGCTTCGAGCCAGGCTTTGGCTTCCTGATGGGATGAAATGTCGAACACGGCAGAAATTTCTGCTTTGCTCTCACCGTGGCGCACCATAGAGGTGTCCGCCCGGTCACCTAAAGCTAAACCGAGTGCATCCAGAATGATTGATTTACCTGCACCGGTTTCGCCGCTGAGTACCGTCATGCCGCTATCAAATACGACTTCAACGTGGTCTGCGATGGCGAAATTTTTGACAGATAGTTGGCTTAGCATGACGGTTATTCCTGCAGAAGTGGCTATAAGCCGAAAGTGTACGTTTGCCCAGCGTGCAACACAACATGGGTATCTTGTTAATTAGCGCGATTTTTTTCTTGAAACTTTCAATGCCAACCCCATATAGGCGTCAACCTTATTTTTATATGAGCCGTTAGACAGAATTTATCCGGAGGGCGCGCGTGAGTGTCGAAGACGAAAAGCTGAACGAACCGAATCAAACTGAAAATCCGGGTGACAAGCCTGAAGCCGTGGTAGACGCGGAGCCGCAGCAAGACGCTGCTGGCAAGGCCGGTTCTGGTGAGCAAGCTGCTGGGCAGGCAGAGGAGCAAAAAGACTGGCGTGCAGAGGCGGAGATTTTGGCAAAGCAGGTAGCTGAGCTAAAAGATGCTGCGTTGCGAGCGCAGGCAGAGGCGCAGAACGTACGCCGCCGCGCCGAGATGGATGTTGAGAAAGCGCATAAATTTGCTTTGGAGAAATTTGCCAAGGAATTAGTGCCGGTCATTGATAGTCTCGAAAAAGCCATCGAAGCAGAGAAAGCCCTTGGCAATGAAATGACGCCTTTGCAAGAAGGCGTCGAAATGACCTTGTCGATGTTTTTAAGTGGTGTTAAGAAGTTTAACCTTGAACAAGTGGACCCCGTGGGCCAGCCTTTTGACCCCGCCTTGCATGAAGCAATGTCTTTGGTTGAGGCACCTGATGCGGAGCCCAATACGGTAATTGCCGCGATGCAAAAGGGCTATACCTTGAGTGGGCGATTGATTCGCCCGGCAATGGTAATGGTGGCAAAAAATAGTGCCGCCAGTGCAGGAAAAGTAGACGAACAGGCTTGAAATTAGAATATCAGGCCAAACATAGAGTTTAACCGAAATTGAATGCTCGCATGCATCAGGCAAACGCGGGCAGTTAAATATGATTATTAGAATTTAGAGTGGAGCGATTCAATGGGCAGAATTATTGGTATTGACTTGGGAACAACAAACTCCTGTGTCGCAGTGTTGGATGGTGAAAAAGCGAAAGTAATCGAGAATGCGGAAGGTGATCGCACCACGCCCTCTATTGTCGCCTTCACCGATGACGATGAAATTCTGGTTGGTCAGCCGGCCAAGCGTCAGGCGGTAACTAATCCAAATAATACTTTGTACGCGAT
>JBFJVR010000125.1:0-7090 GCA_041624095.1 Oleiphilaceae bacterium | reverse complement strand
CGCAGTTCGTGGTGGGGCTTTCTTAAACCGATGCTGATTCTGTCTTGTGCGGCTGTTTTGCTGTTAATGGAGCCCGATTTTGGCGCGACAGTCGTTATCGGCTGTGCGTTTTTAGGAATGATTTTTTTGAGTGGCGCAAGACTCGGGCAGTTCATATTGTTGATCGGTGGCTGCCTGGCTATCGTCGTGGGCTTGATCTTCTCGCAGCCATACAGGCTTAAACGCTTAACGGGTTATACCGACCCTTGGGCAGATCAGTTTGGCTCCGGCTACCAGTTGACTCAGTCCCTGATCGCATTTGGTCGCGGAGACTGGTTTGGGGTTGGCTTGGGCAACAGTATTCAAAAACAGTTTTATTTGCCTGAGGCGCATACCGACTTTGTGTTTGCCATCGTTGCTGAAGAGTTTGGTCTTGTGGGTACTTTGCTTGTGGTTGCACTGTTTTCGGTGCTGGTCTATCGGGCCATGCGTATTGGCCTCAATGCCGAGCGGAAACAACAATTCTTCCACGCATATTTTGCCTACGGCATTGGTTTATTGATTGGCATACAGGCGTTTATCAACATGGGCGTCAATATGGGCTTGCTGCCGACCAAGGGTTTGACCTTGCCGCTGGTCAGCTATGGTGGCAGTAGCTTGATAGTTAGCTGTATCTGTGTGGGGATTCTAGCGCGTATTAACCATGAGCTGGCTTGCCTGCAGTTTGAATCGGCGAGGCGCGCGACATGAGTGCCAAGACCTTTCTGATCATGGCGGGTGGTACCGGAGGGCATGTGTTCCCCGCGATGGCCACGGCGGAGTGGCTGATAGATGCGCGGGAAAATGTCGCCTGGATGGGTTCACGTAATGGAATGGAAGAAAAACTGGTGAACGACAAGGGCATTCCTTTTTATGGTTTAAGTGTTAGCGGGGTGCGCGGCAAGGGCCTGCCCAGCCAAATGCTTGCGCCATTCAGGATACTCCTGGCGGTAGTGCAGGCAATACGGCTGATTAGAAAGATCAACCCCGATTGCGTACTCGGTATGGGCGGTTTTGCTTCAGGGCCGGGCGGCGTTGCAGCGCGTCTTATGGGTAAGCCCTTGGTGATACATGAACAGAACGCGGTAGCAGGGTTGACCAATAAACTACTTGCCAGAATCGCAAACTCGGTGCTGTCGGCCTTCCCTAACGCCTTCCCGGCTGAGGTCGAGAGCAAACGTGTGGGCAACCCGCTGCGAAAGGAAATTTGTGATATCTACTATCGCCCCGCCCGTAGTGAATTAGCCGGACGCAAGATTCGTCTGCTGGTTTTGGGGGGCAGTCTGGGGGCTGCAAGCTTGAATGAATGTGTACCTAAGGCATTAGCAAAACTGGATGCAGGGCTTTGTCCTGATGTATGGCATCAAACAGGGCGAGATAAAGATCTCGCGACAGCGGCACAATACAGTGAAATGAACATCGAGGCTAAGGTGACGGCATTCATAGATGATATGAGCGAGGCATATCGTTGGGCAGACTTTGTCATTTGCCGTGCTGGTGCACTGACGATATCAGAGCTTTGCGCTGCGGGTTTGGGGGCCATACTCGTGCCTTACCCCCATGCTGTAGATGATCATCAAACGCTGAATGCAAGCATGATGGAGCGGGCAGGTGCCGCGTGGTTGCTACCGCAAAAAGATATGCAACCTGAAACACTGGCAGAAATATTAAATCCGCTATTGGCTAAGCCAGAACGTATTACCCTGCTTGCAGATGCTGCGCACAAGCTGGGAGAGCCGGAAGCCACAGAACACGTCGCCGCAGAATGCAGGAGGGTCTGTTATGCCTAATAACAAGTTAGTGACCACTAAAAATGCGGGGGCAATGATCAGTGATGTCCCCGAAATGAGGCGTATCAGCCAGATCCACTTCGTTGGCATCGGCGGAGCGGGTATGTGTGGTATAGCGGAAGTATTGATGAATCAGGGTTACCGTGTTTCAGGTTCTGATCTAAGCGAGTCTGCCACTACCAAGCGGCTCTCGGATCTCGGTGCGCAGATCTTTTTTGGCCACTTGAAAGAGCATGTCGAAGATGCGGATGTGGTCGTTGTTTCGAGTGCAATAGACGAAGACAACCCAGAGGTTTCCGAAGCCAGAGCCCGGCGTATTCCGGTGGTGCCCAGAGCCGAGATGCTGGCGGAGATCATGCGCTACCGTCATGGGATTGCAATCGCGGGCACGCACGGAAAAACCACCACCACCAGTTTGATCTCTTCGGTATTGGCTGAAGCAGGCCTGGACCCGACCTTTGTTATCGGCGGACGACTAAATAGCGTGGGAACCAATGCAAAACTGGGAGGCTCACGGTACTTGGTGGCCGAAGCGGACGAAAGTGACGCCTCGTTTTTACATCTGACACCGATGATTTCCGTGGTCACGAATATTGAAGCCGACCACATGCATACCTACGGTGGGGACTTCTCGAAGCTGAAGCGGACCTTCGTAGATTTCTTACATAATTTGCCATTCTACGGTGCGGCCATCATGTGTGTCGATGACCCGGTTGTTAGAGAAATTATCCCATCCATATCGCGTGCCGTGGTGACCTACGGAGTAAGTGAAGACGCAGACTACCGAGCGTTTAATATTCGTCAGGAAGGCATGGTGAATCGTTTCGATGTAGCGCGCCCCGGGAATCAGGTCGACTTGCATATCGAGTTAAAGATGCCGGGTCATCACAACGTATTGAACGCACTGGCGACGATTGCTGTAGCGAGTGATGAAGGGGTTGATGATGCAGCGATCCAGCGCGCATTAAGCAAGTTTGAAGGTGTCGGGCGTCGTTTCCAGATCTATGGAGATGTTCCGGTGGCCGCCCATCAGGTCATGCTGGTTGATGACTATGGCCATCACCCAAGCGAAGTGCTGGCAACGATTAAAGCAATTCGCGCGGGATGGCCGCAAAAGCGTCTGGTAATGATATTCCAACCGCATCGCTACAGCCGGACATGCGACCTCTATGAGGATTTCGTAAAGGTACTGACCGAGGTAGATGTGTTGTTGCTAATGGATGTGTATGCCGCAGGCGAAAAGCCGATTCCCGGTGCTGATAGTCGCAGCTTGTGCCGAAGTATCCGGCAGCGCAGTGGCATCGAGCCGATTTATGTCGAAGACGGAGCCGATATCGAAGTGCTTCTAGCGAAGGTTTTGCAAGAAGGCGATTTATTGATCACGCAGGGAGCCGGCAATGTCGGTGGGCTTGCAGCAAGATTGACGGCGGGCGAGAAGTGAAGGCTGAACCGTATAGCGTAAGCGCAGAGCAGGCGGCGAGTTTTGGTCGTGTGGCCGTGATATATGGCGGTGACTCGGCTGAACGTGAGGTGTCACTAAAGAGTGGCAAAGCAGTGCTGAATGGCCTACTGAATGCTGGGGTTGATGCATTCGGGCTCGACTATCACGGTAAAGTTGAGCAGTTGATTTCGGGTGAGAAGTTTGACCGGGCGTTCTTGGCCTTACATGGTCGCGGCGGCGAAGATGGCGTGATTCAGGGCGTGCTGGAATCGCTTGGTGTGCCGTACACCGGAAGCAGTGTTGCGGGTTCGGCCATCGCGATGGATAAAACCCGGAGTAAATACTTGTGGCAGGGAATGAGTTTGCCGACGCCCAGATTCGGCTATGTCGATGAGTTTAGGCCCGCAATGATTACGCAATTGGTTTCGCTTCTGGGCTTTCCCCTTGCGGTCAAGCCTGCGCATGAGGGTTCGTCGATTGGCGTATATAAAGTGCGCAGTCAATCTGAGCTGGAACGTGCTGTCGAGGGAGCGCTAGCACTAGACCAGCAGGTATTGTTGGAACAGTGGATAGAGGGTGAGGAATATACCATCGGTATTCTTGATGGCAAGGCGTTGCCCGTGATCAGACTACGAACCGATCACGTATTTTACGATTATGAAGCGAAGTATGAATCGGATGATACGCAGTACTTTTTACCAAGCGGATTGACAGCGGAAGAAGAAAAAAGTGTCGGGAATCTCGCACAGCGAGCCTTTGAGTCACTGGGTTGCAATGGCTGGGGACGTGTTGACGTAATGCGTGATAGCAAAGGGCGTTTTTGGTTGCTTGAAGTGAATACGATACCCGGCATGACGGACCATAGCCTGGTACCAATGGCCGCCAAGGCAGCGGGGCTCAGCTTTGAAGAGCTCGTTGTTACCATATTGAACCAGACGATCAGCACATAAGAAAGCGGACGGAAAGTTTATGAGACACCAAACAAAAGCAGTAAACGCCTCTCGTGGCGCAAGCTTTGTAGATATGCCGACCGGGAGTCAGGGCTTGATGCTTGCTGACCTTTGGTCATCGGTGTCCTTTAGCCCGCGTGTAATCAAAGCAATTGTGCTGGTGGCTATCTTGGTCGCTTTGGTGTTGCAAAAAAATCGGATAGTTGCCTTGATTGACCACGAGATTGATCTGATCAGCGTGCAGGGGGAGTTGAATCACCTCGGCTCAGCGGAGGTGTCGGAGCGATTGGCTGGTTTGTTGAACACCAGCTTTATGCTGGCCGATCTGGAAGCTATTAAGCAGGAAGTGCTGAGTATGCCTTGGGTGCATCAGGCTACCGTCAGCAGGCTTTGGCCGGGTCAGATTCAGGTGTATATCGTCGAGCAGGTGCCTGTTAGCAGATGGAACTCCGCGAGTTACTTGAACGCCGAGGGCGAAGTATTCACCCCCGACGTATCGCTGGACCTTTCATTGCCATCTCTGGCCGGGCCTGAGGGAATAAGCGCGGACGAAAAACGCATGATGCTCTCGACGCTGGCTGGTTTACAGGAACTGCTCGAAATTTATGGTTATCGGGCAACTTCATTGCAGCTTGAAGCTCGGGGCGCTTGGGCCATGGTGTTGGAAAATGGCATACGGGTGGAATTGGGTAATGTCCCCTTTGAAGACAAAATTGACCGCCTGGGACGGGTGCTAGCGCAGACGCCGCAACAGCTCGTCTCTCAAATTAAGCGTATGGATGCCCGTTATCCGAATGGGGTCGCGGTCGAGTGGAACGAGCTCGCTTTGGCAGAGGGGCACTAACGAATGAAGTCGTTTCGAAACAATGAATTTAAGCAACAACAACTTGGGAATACCTGAATGGCTGGGTCAACAGATAATAACCTGACGGTGGGTTTGGATATAGGCACGTCGAAAGTCGTGGCAATTGTCGGCAAGCAAACGGTCGATGGCAAAGTCGAAATTGTGGGTATTGGTTCCCATGCTTCAAAAGGTTTGAAGCGTGGCGTTGTGGTCAATATAGAAACCACCGTAAATGCGATTCAACGTGCAATCGAAGAAGCTGAGTTGATGGCAGGGTGCCAGATTCACTCCGTCTATGCAGGTATCGCCGGGAGTCATATTCGGAGTATGAACTCTCATGGAATAGTCGCGGTGAGGGAGCGGGAAGTCGTGCAGGCCGATATTGATCGCGTCATCGATGCTGCACAGGCAGTGGCGATACCCGCCGACCAGAAGATTCTGCATATTTTGCCTCAGGAATACGTTATCGACAGTCAAGAGGGTATTAAAGAGCCTTTAGGCATGTCAGGTGTGCGGCTAGAGGCGAAGGTGCACTTGGTTACGTGTGCGGTGAACGCGGCACAAAATATTGAGAAATGTGTACAGAAATGCGGCCTGGAAGTAGATGACATTATCTTGGAGCAGCTTGCGTCCAGTTATGCGGTGCTAACGGATGACGAAAAAGAGCTGGGCGTGTGTGTTGTCGATATTGGTGGTGGAACCACGGATATCGCGATTTTTACCGGCGGCTCGATACGACATACCGCCGTTATTCCCATTGCCGGCGATCAGGTTACTAATGATATTGCGATGGCTCTGCGTACACCGACGCAGAACGCCGAGGAAATTAAAATCAAATACGCTTGCGCCTTGACGCAGCTGGCCGGAGCAGAAGAAACCATCAAGGTTCCTAGCGTAGGAGACAGACCGCCCCGAGATTTATCGCGGCAGGCACTGGCAGAGGTCGTTGAGCCTCGCTATGAAGAGTTGTTTACATTAATTCAGTCGGAGCTGCGGCGCAGCGGTTTCGAAGAAGTGATTGCGGCAGGCATCGTACTGACAGGAGGCACCTCAAAAATGGAGGGTGTCGTTGAGCTTGCCGAAGAGATTTTCCACATGCCGGTTCGTCTGGCTTCGCCTCAAGGCGTATCGGGCTTGTCCGATGTGGTGAATAACCCTATGTACGCAACCGGCGTCGGCCTGTTGATGTACGGCCTGAAGCAGCAGGAGTCGGGGGGTGCTCCATCAGTCAAGGTAGACGGAGGAGAAAGCATGATCGAGAAGATAAAAAACTGGTTCACCGGTAATTTCTGATCGTGCAGTGGTAACAAGGGTGAAAAGTGAATAGCAACAACTAGCAGATTGAAAAAATATAATTAGGAGAAAGGGTGATGTTCGAACTTGTTGAGAATGTATCGCAGAATGCAGTAATAAAAGTAGTGGGTGTCGGCGGCGGCGGTGGTAATGCTGTTCGTCATATGCTTGCCGGCGATGTTGATGGTGTAGAGTTCATTTGTGCCAACACTGATTCCCAAGCATTAAAAGACCTGGAAGCCAAAGCGGTTATCCAATTGGGCAGTACTATCACCAAAGGTCTTGGTGCCGGTGCAAATCCCGAGATTGGTCGTCAAGCAGCACTTGAAGATCGAGAGCGAATTGCCGAAACCCTGAAAGGGGCGGATATGGTATTTATTACTGCCGGTATGGGTGGTGGAACCGGAACAGGCGGGGCCCCGATTGTAGCGGAAGTCGCGCGTGATTTGGGAATTCTGACCGTTGCTGTGGTCACCAAGCCGTTTCCGTTTGAAGGCGGGAAACGCATGAAGATCGCAGACGCAGGTCTGGCTGAGCTGGCTGAAAATGTAGATTCACTGATTACCATCCCTAATGAAAAGCTGCTTGCGGTGCTCGGCAAAAATACCACTTTGCTCGATGCCTTTGGTGCGGCTAATGATGTCTTGCAAGGAGCGGTTCAGGGTATTGCAGACCTCATTATTCGCCCGGGTATGATCAACGTCGATTTCGCAGACGTAAAAACTGTGATGTCAGAAATGGGCATGGCGATGAT
>JBFJVR010000124.1:0-7110 GCA_041624095.1 Oleiphilaceae bacterium | reverse complement strand
CTACTTTCACCATTAAAAAAGGCCGTACTCAATACGGCCTTTTGCATAACAGAATGCGAGAAAAAGTCACCGGCACAAGCACAGGCGACTCCGGGAGCTGGCCTACGAAAACAAACGAAAGTTTGGTCGTCTAAGCCTTACTTATACCAGACTTTACTTATACCAGACCTTTCTCTACCACTTCCTGACGTATGCCCATCCAGCCCTCACGAACCTTATGGATGTGTGCAGCAACCTCATCGAGCATATCTAGGTCATTCTTGATATTGGCTTCCAGCAAGCGGCGTTCACAATAGTCGTACAGGTCAAACAGATTCTGAGCCAGGTCTTTACCCTGCTCTAGATCCAGAAAGCTTTTGAGCCCACCGATAATTTCGATCGATTTGTTGATCAATTTGTTTTTACCTTCAAAATCCTTGGCCTGAATTCTGGCCTTCGCGGTATTAATGCGCTCTAAGGCGCCATCAAAAAGCAACATAATGAGCTTGTGCTTATCGACATCGATCACACTTGTTTGTGTATTGACGGACTGATATTGATGTAACGCATTCATAACTAACTCCCAGCTGCTTTACAATCTAGATTATTATTCATTAGTCACTTTTGGTTGAAGCAAGCAAAGCGTCTAACTGTTTGGATATAAAATCCTGAGTACTATTAAGCTGCGCAATAATGATATCGGCAGAGGTGAACTGCCTTACCAAGCGAGCGTTCAAAGACTCAATTCGTTGATTTAACTTCACCCTTTCTTCGGCTATTGCTTCCAATTGGGTATTAAGTCGTTCGTTTTTGGCGGTGATAGTGCCATTGCTGCCCAAAAAGCCGTTGATCAGGTCAACCATCCTTTCGCCAACACCTTCGATATAACTAACGGTACCTCGGTCACCAACGACGCCACCGGTAATCTTGAGTTTAATCGATTCCGTGTCGTCTCCGCTTGCGGCCGTTAAAAACTGCCCGTCGCCTGTGGCGATAGCACCGTTTATCGTACCGGCAACATCGACGGCCGTAGTACCGGCGCCTGTTGTAATACCTAATTGCGCTAAAGTGTTGGTATCTACCGTGTCGATAGTAATCGAAGATGTACTACCGTAGACATTGGAAGTTATTACCAATTGATTAGCCCCATCGAGGCTGACCGTAACGGTTTTCCCGGCGTCGATTAGCGCAGTGTCGGCATTAATTTTGGATTGCAGCTCACTTGCTAACTGCGCTGGCGTATAGTCCCCTGCATCAAGCGTGATGGTGCCACTACTTGTGCCGTCAACGGTAATACTTAACTCATCATTATTCGCATCTATGGTGGTTGTAGCGCCCAGCGCAACGCTTCCGGTATAGTCGGAGCGAGTGGCTATTTGGGTGATATTAATGTCGTAGGTTCCGACCTTGGTGGCTGCGCCCGCCCTTACAAACTCAACCTGTGCGTCAGTCGTTCTTCCCTGGTCCGCAAACACTCCGGCAACCGACTCGGCATCTGCGTTCAATTTACTAATAAATACCGAACTATCAAAATCCAGCTGACCCGTATCCTTGTTCGTAGTAATGCCAACTTCAGCCATACTTCGAACCGAAGCGGATTCCAAACCGGCAATGGATTGCCCGAATATAGACTGCATTTGCGTCAGAATGTTACGCGTCGATGTGTCACCCATTAATAAGCCGCTTGCGGCCGGATTGTCAGGATTAAACGCTGTATTCTCTGCAATAATGGCTTGCAGAGCATTAAACTTGTCGACGAAGTCTTGTACTTTTTCGACTACCGTGTCGGTGTCTCGGCTTATCACTAGCGAGGCCGGCTCACCTGCATTGGTGCCGCTCAGGGTCAAAGTCACACCCGTGAGCACATCATCCACAGTATTTGATGCACGCGTGACTGCAATACCGTTAATGCTGAATGCTGCATCAGTCGCCAGTTGGTTTTGAGTTAAATTTTCCGCAAGTGCTGTGTACGAAAGCTGGGAAAGCCCGTTTAGATCATCATTATCACCATCGCCGGTATCGGTTACCGAAATCTCCATTGCATTTTCGACTCCGGTTTCATCCGAGGTAATAACCAAGGTATAACCGCTGCCCGTGTAGATGACCGAGGCTGATGCAGCGAGATCATCATTGTCATTAATTGCCGAGGCAATGCCATTCAGCGTGTTATTGCTACCGTCGATCACCACGTCTTCTGTTACGCCGTTGATCGTGATACTAAGTGTGCCGGAACCCAAGGTTGTGGTATCCGGGTCTGAGAGAACCGCTGACGACAAGGAGTGGGATTTTGCCAGCGCTGACACTTCCAGCGTGTAAGAACCGGCTTGCGCCTCACTGGAGACAGCTGCAGAAAAGGCGTCATCGCCCGCAGCTGCACTTAGGTTCTGAAAAATTGTGGGGTCAGCTAGAGCACGGGAAGGTAGGCGAAAATCAGTGACGGCAGATTGAATCTGGCCGAAAACAGAGAGTTCAGCAGTGATTGCTTCTTCTTTGAAATCAAGGCGCTTTTCGGTAGGTGCGCGCTCGGCTTCAACCAACTGATCTATTAGATCACTGGTCAAAACTCCTGAACCTATTCCTACTGATGATACGTTTGCCATTATAGTCGCCTCGTCACCCTTGCCATTAAACTCTAAAAAGAGTCATCTATCGGCCTAAGTGTCTAATTACAACGCCATCCAGAACTAAACATAGTCTAGCCTGAACATTTACATAGTCTATAACGGCAAAAAAGGGCAAAAGTTTACCTTTTGCCCTGTAACGATTTGTTAACAACTGCCGCTTTTTAGACTTTGGCGTTAAATAAACTCAATGGTTCATCTTGCTGCAAGTCTTGCGCCAATTTTAGTGCAACATCATCAGGTATTTGTCTTACCACCTCTGAGGTTCGGGAATCCACTACGGTAATAATGGTTTTTCCCGAATCATCATCCAGTTTAAACTGCAGATCCCTCTGAACCGACTGCACATAATCATTCAATTTGGTCACCGCCTCTGCAACACTTTGTTGCTTGGCTTCTACCGCCTGTCCTGATTGCTGCTCTTCGATCCGTTTGAGCTCCTGCTGTCTAATCAACTCTGGCATAACTCCCGACTCTCGCGGTGCTACGGCTGAGTTTGGGGGGGAGGCAGACGCGGAAGAGCCCTGCTTCGCAGCAAAGTCAACCGTATTTAGTTTTACGTCATTCATACCTCACCTCAACATTTAAAGTTTAAACCAAAACCCTACCCTAGAATAGCTCCTAGGGTAGGCTTATAGGCTTAGCTACCCGTTCTTACTGAAGTAGCGACAACACCTGCTGAGGTCTCGCATTGGCCTGAGCCAATACCGAGATACCAGCCTGTTGCAGCACCTGAGATCGTGACAAAGCTGCAGTTTCCTGAGCAAAGTCAGCGTCCCTGATTCGCGAGTTCGCAGCACTCAGGTTCTCATTAGTACTCTCGAGGTTCGAAATCGTGTTCTCGAAGCGGTTCTGCACCGCACCCAGCTCGGCTCGAACAGTAGCAACCGTATTGATCGCGTTGTCAGCAGCGAGTACCGCAGATTCAGCACCGGCAACAGTCGAGATATCTATGGTGTTAAGCGCACTTCCAGACTCACCGTTTCCGTATGAACCAACCCTAAAGCCAGCCACATCAGAGTTACCCGTGTTGGAACCAATCGTGATACCACCACCGGACACCAGCGAGATAGAAGATGCTTGCAAAGTCGCGCCGGTTCCTAGAGCCGCATTCGCTGCAGTACCGATAGAAATATTACGACCATCTGCCGCTACCAGCGTAATGGTATCCGCGTCCAAGAACTCTGCAGTAACACCTGTTTGCCCGGTATTGTTATTAATTGCAGATTGTATGGTATTCAGCTGATCCGCTACCGTATCGTTGGTAGAGCTTAGCGAAATATTGATACTTACACCGTTAATTACCGCAGTAAACGAGCTTGTCACTGTAAAGTCGCCACCGTTGATACGGTTCTCATTCACAATGGCTGTTACACCCGTTTGGTCGGTAATACTGTTGATAGCTGCTGCTTTAGCAATGGCACTTTCTGACTTATTTACACTTGAGGCCGTATCGCTGGCATCCAAGCTAGGACCAACTGCCACGCCGTTAATTGTCAGGTCGCCTGAAGCAAGGTCTGTTGCCGCAGTTACGTTGTTACTCACTACGCCAGCCTGAACACCGCTAAAGGTACCAACTTCGAAGCCGGCGTTATCTATATTACCCGTATCACTGGTCAGCGCGATATCGCTACCTGTCTCACTTACTAAGGTGTAAGTACCAACATAGGTATCTGTCGCTGACGACGCTGTCAAACCACTACCTGTGGCCGCAAGACCGAATGATGCTGCTGCATCTGCAGCCGTACCACCTAGCGAAATATTGCGACCGTCAGTTGCGGTCAGCGTAATACCGTCTGCGACACTGCCACCAAAACTTGCGACTACGCCAGTTTGACCGGCAACCGCATTAATTTGTTCTACAGCCGCTTCGATGTTCGCCTCGACGCTTAATGTTGTACCTTTACTCAGCTCAATGCTGACGCCGTTGATCGCGACTGTAATGTTTTCAGCAGTTGCATCTGCGGTGGTTGAGCCCGCAACAACGTTTTCGTTAACGATTGCTCTTACACCGGTTTGATCACTTACTTCATTGATAGCTGCTGCCTTCGCAATCGCACTGGAAGCTTTTTGATCCTGTGAAGCGTTATCACTACTACCAACAGAGGCGCTAACAGCAACACCATTGATAACGACATCACCCGCAACAAGAGCACTCGTCGTTGTGCCATTAACCAGTGCTGTATTGTTGGATGAGATACCCGCAGTAGAAGAAACACCTAGCGAGTTGGTATCTACCTGGCTAATACTAACCGAGATTGTATCGCCAACGTTTGCACCAGTCTGGAATACCGCATTTGAGAAAGAACCATCCAGCAAGTTTTTGCCGTTAAAGTTCGCGCTTGACGCGACAGACTGGATCTCACTAATTAGCTGGTCAACCTCTTCTTGCAGAGCCTGACGATCGAGCGTGGTGTTAGTGTCGTTTGCAGACTGCAACGCCAGCTCACGAACACGCTGCAAGCTGGTGTTAATTGAATCCAATGCACCCTCAGCGGTTTGCGCGAGAGAGATAGCATCACCTGCGTTTCGAACCGCAACGCTCGTACCACGAATCTGAGAATCGAAACGTGTTGAGATTGCGAGTCCGGCAGCATCGTCTTTTGCACTATTGATTCTTAAACCAGAAGACAACCTTTGAAGAGCTGATTCCTGGTCACGTTGAGACGCGTTCAAATTACGCTGAGCGTTTAGTGACGCGATGTTAGTATTAATTATTTGAGGCATATCGCTTCTCCTAAGTAACCTTCTATAACCAATGATAGAAAAGATTAAAGCTCCCGAACCGGACATCGGACCGAAACACGTTTAACCTGTTACTCAAACTTAGCGGCACCCTCAAATATATCTTTAATAAAAAA
This sequence comes from Oleiphilaceae bacterium, assembly GCA_041624095.1. GTDB lineage: Bacteria > Pseudomonadota > Gammaproteobacteria > Pseudomonadales > Oleiphilaceae > PZPK01. The sequence continues at coordinate 1,649 of JBFJVR010000124.1, read as the reverse complement.
ATCAATTTAATTGTTAAGAAATATTAACAAGCCAAAAAACCTGTTAATACTCCAACTGAAGACCTTCTAAAGGCTCGGTAAAGAAGGGATTAATGCCGTCTTCCCGGTCGGTAATCGCCTGTTTCATCCACGGATCCTTCTCAACGTCAAACTCCTTAAAGGCAACCGACCTGAAATGATCTGGTACTGAATCAAAAAACCGCTGGACGTGATCCTTCCATGTCGCAATGTACTTCATTCGTTCGGACTCATCTTCACACGCAAAGGCATGCGCGTAACCGCAGACCATAAAATGGCGTATTGCACCACGCACGAAGAAATAAAAATCTGGCGTACGTGGTTTGAGTACGTCTTCGAGATACCAGTTGATGCGTGCGACCATGATAGAAAAGTCATACAAGTTATCGAGCGGCTCATTCAATAATTTAGCGATATCTCGCGGCAGAGCCTCAAAGTTTGCTTCAAGATAGTCCAATTTACCCTTAATTATTTTGAGATCCAGCTGCGTTGCCTTTTCGCTAAACATATAGCGCATATCGGCTTCTTTTGTCCCTTCACACGACTCAACGACAGGAATAAAACCATCTTCCGCTAGCCACTCTGCGCCCTCGATGATAGCGACATCAGAACAATTATATACACTTAGTTCTGCATCGTTTGCCGACTTGTTTTGAATCAGGTTTTCCACTTTTCGCTTACTGGTAAAATAGTTTGGCGTCGACCAGGCCATCTCCCCCTTGACCGTTTCTATGCGGACGAGATCTTTTTGATCATGCTCCTGTTTGAGTAGTTTCTCGTAATAAATAGAACCTTTGGCATGGTGTTTCTCGATATCTTCAAAACCAAAATCCAAGCCAAACAAAAATAGTTTTTTGAAACCCATACTGATCGCTAGCGCAACCCCGAGATTGGTACAGGTTGGTGTTCCGTTATGGATGACATGGCCACTTTCCTGACCAAACAACTGAGCCAAGGCGCTTTCGGCCTTGTAATACATTCGACCATCACCAAACAACTGGTATATGAGAGGACTAATATGCGAGGGGCCTACCAACTTGATATCACGATAGTAATCTTCATCAGCAGCTTGGGACACCGCTATATACGCTAACAAATCAGATTCAAGTTCGACATGTATATCGGGCTTAACACCATAGGCCGCAAGCGTTTTCAGCGAGGTACCACAAGAAATGAGAATGGCCTGATCACGCACCTTCTTTATATAGTCAATACGCCCATCGAGTGACGGGCCAGAGCCAATAACAAATACCGGAGTCTCTGACGGCTCGGGCATGGCAGGCGGTAATTCTTTAATACCAAGGTGAAAGTTATGCAGCGCGTTGTTTAACTGGCGTATTTCATCGTCATAGTGCCCCCATGACAATAAAAAGACATAGAGATCCTTATTAACCTTGTTTGAAACTCGATCAAAAAGCTCAGTGCCTTGATGATTGTAAAACAAGGTATTAACCGGAAAGTGCGGCGACATTTCTATCAACTTGTTCCACGTCACTGCCCATATCAGATACTCAGACTCTTCGGCACCTAGTATAAAGTGCATGGTGCGCCCATTGCGCGATTTGTACTGCTGACACATATCGGCCCAGTCGACGGCATATAGACTAGCGGCAAATTTGTCGAGGTCGGGT
>JBFJVR010000123.1:0-7111 GCA_041624095.1 Oleiphilaceae bacterium | reverse complement strand
CGGACGGCTGATTTTCCCGCACCACGCCTCCCTTACAATCAAACTTTCTTAAGCGGCCGCTTGATAGTCTAATTTATTGGAACTCTATGGTACGGAAGGGGCTAAACTATGAATAGACTGTTGTCGAACATAGGCGGGTGCGATGCTAAGCGAACATAGAACACTTAAGAATCAGGTCGTCGTTTTTATGGGACCACTCAATATGTCTGGCTACGAAGCCATTCATGAGGACGAAATTGAGTATTTAACGGAACTCGCTATGGATGCCGGAGCGATCGTCGGTAGCAGAGTCAATAACCTGACCACCTTGTGCGTCACCAGCGAGCTAACCAAACCAAGCGACATAGCGGATCTTCCTGAAGGCGTCAAAATCATCAGCGAGCCAGACTTTATGGACCTCTATTTAACCGACGCCATTACCGGAGAAGAATGGGAATAAAGCCCTTAGGCCGAATGTTTTGTACTCGCCACACATTGCTGTTTTAGTAAGCTTTCCATCGCATCGACAGCAAGCGGTTTCGACACGAAATATCCTTGTATCAGGTCGCAGCCATAGGCTTCAAGCAAACTCAGTTGCTCCTGACTCTCTACTCCTTCTGCAACCACCTGAAGATTCAAGGTGCTTCCCAACACGATAATCGCCTTGGCGATGGCCTGCTGGTCTTTAGAGTGCTCAATGTTTTCGATAAACGCGCGATCTATCTTCAAGGTATCAACCGGGAGTTCCTTAAGATAGCTCAGCGAACTATAGCCTGTTCCAAAATCATCAACCGACACTTTAATTCCTATTTCACGCAAATCATTTAATAAGCTGATCGCGCTTTGGGCGTCCTCCATGATGGCGCTTTCTGTTAACTCAAGTTCCACACAGTGCGGCGAAATCTCCGTTACATCGAGCGTTTCAGAAATCACGCTTCTTAAAGCAGGGTCCTTTAACTGTCGCGGCGAAAGGTTCACCGAAACGTGCAGCTGACCCAAACCTTGCTCACTCCACAACTGGGTTTGGCGGCATGCCGTTTCTAACACAAATTGCCCTAAGTCCGAGATCAGCCCGTTTTCTTCGGCAATATTGACGAATTCGTCGGGCGAGACCAGCCCCCGTGTGGGGTGCATCCAGCGAATCAGCGCTTCGAAGGAGGTTATTCTCGACTGTTTCAAATCCAGTTTGGGCTGATAGTAGACTTCGAGCTCTCCCTGAGTCAGGGCTTTGCGTAATTCCTGTTCTATTTCCAGGCGTTTCTTGGAGAAGGACTTTAAACTCTCATCAAAAGTCTGTACCTGATTCCCGCCCTGAAACTTGGCTTTCTGAACCGCTAATGCCCCGAATTGCATTAGTGATTCGAGTTCGTGCGTATGCTCGGGAACCAGCGCAATACCGACGCTGCACGATAACACCACCTCGTGGCCAGCGATTTCATAGGGTTTATGCGTCACCGCGTTAAACAGCCGTTGGGCAAACTGATCTACCGAAAAGGTTTCGCTGCAGGCAACCAAACACGCAAACTCATTGCCACCGACACGCGCCAGAATATCTACCTTTTGTACGCTAAGACTTAAACGCTCTGCGACGGCAACCAAGAGGCTGTCTGACGGGTGGTGGCCAAAGCTGTCATTGAACTGCTTAAAACGGTCAATATCCATAGTCACCAAGGCAAACGCCGTCCCTTCGTCCTTGTAGCGCACAAGGGCACGATGCAGTTGGTCTCTGAACTGCACACGGTTAGCGAGCTTGGTTAAATCATCATAGTTGAGTAAATATGCGAGTTTCTCGTCGACGGCTTTTCGGTCCGACAAATCTGATACCAGGCCCGCATAGTATTTGAGTTGGCCTTGCTCATCGCGGATCGCATTAATCTGCGTCCACTGCGGGTAATAGTCCCCTTGTCTGCGTTTTTCGAGCAGCTCGCCTTGCCACTGCCCCTTGCTGCGCACTTCGGACAACACTCGCTCAAAGACTTCCGTCTTCCGCGGCGTTTCACTGCATGCCTCGATAGACTGCCCCACGAGATTATCGCTGGAGTGGCCGGTTATTTTGGTATAGGCAGGATTGACCGAGAGGAAGCATGCCTCATGGTCCAGCACAAACACACCCTCGGAGGTATGGTCAAATACCGACTTGGCTAATCTGACCTGCTCATCTCGCAACATTTCGGTATGGATGTTACGTCGTGTGCCAAGGATACGCGCAGCATGGCCAGCTGCGTCGTGATCAACCACCTTGCCGCACTCTTCAATCCAGAGCCACTGTGCGCCGTCTTCTACTCGATACTGTAATTGGTATTCGAGCCGCTCTCCGGCCAAACAGGCGTTCAGGGTGTCTCTAACCTTATGATAGTCGGCAGGGTGAATAGCTTTTTTTAGCGTCTGGATTAGCTCCTGCGAATCCTGCTCCTTACTCCCAAACAGGGAATGAAACGCAGACTGATAAAATTGCCCGTTAGTGATATCCCAGTCGATCAAACCCAGGCGCGAAGCGTCTATCGCTTGAGTCAGGCGAGTCTGGCTCTTGACCAGTGCATCACTGATTTTCTTGCGCAAGGCGATCTGCTGGCTTAATTGGGTATTTGCATCCCGCAGGTCTTTGGTTCTGTCCTGTATTGTTTGCTCCAGATCCCGCTCCCGTTCAGTCAAGCTCGCTACTCGATCATCCTGTGCAAGGTCGAGCTCTGGGACTTTGTGCCCAGACGAAAGCAAGAGCTTTTGATCCCGCAGTACGCCGTACCAGAACACCACAAAACTGATGTTCAGCAATAAGACAATATGCAAGGCACTGTCCCAAGGGCCGGTCAAAGCATAGTGGTTAGCCGCTACCAACACCGGAAGAGAAAACAGTATGGCCTGCAAAGCACCGAAGGGCGTCACTGCGAGCAACATCAGCACCGAAAGCAACATAAAAACAAAGGCCGTATCGACGGCACCAGTCTGGGGAAGCAAGGCCATGCCCAACCACAATAGTGATAGAAGCAGCGGGGCGAAACTATTCCAGTTGCGCTCAAGCGCCGCAGGTAAGGTACGCTTCAACAATACGCCTGCCTGACTATTGTTATTAGCCTTAAATACACCAAGCGTCGCTACTACAGTTGTCAACACCAGCAACAAACCAGACGCGCTTTCGCCCAATTGTGCCCACAACACCAGCTGCGCAAAAAAACACACGCCATAGAATGCGCAGCAATCGGCAAGAGCGATTGGTCGCTGGCGCTCTTGTTCGAGCATGGTTTTTAGGTGTGGAATCAACATTGGAAACGCAATTAGCTTAGTTTTATCGGCTTATTCTACAAGGAATCAGCCTGGCAAGTCGCATTGAATTACGAGCATAGATCACATTATCTGTAACAAGCTTCCTGAGTTCGCAACAGCAGCGGCAGAACCAACCTCAATTAGCCGGCTTTAGACCGAAACCGGGTTTAGATAGAAAAGTACCTTTCGCAGAGCTCTCAACTGTTCTGCAAGGGCTGAATAATCTATCATAGCGTTCTGGCATTAGATGCCCAATACATCTAACCCGCCCATCAGATGAAGATAAAACACATAGACTTATGGATGTTTCACACATACTCGAAGGCTTAAACGATGCGCAGCGGGAAGCCGTCGCCGCTCCGAAAAAAAACGTACTGGTTCTGGCGGGTGCAGGCAGTGGAAAAACGCGCGTACTAGTGCACCGTATCGCGTGGCTGATGCAAATTGAAGGCCTGAGTCCCGGCTCAATCATGGCGGTGACCTTCACCAACAAAGCAGCCAGAGAAATGCGCGGCCGCATTGAACAGATGATGGACTTGCCATCACGCGGTATGTGGTTTGGCACGTTTCACGGTATCGCCCATCGTCTGCTGCGCGCACATTACCGCGAAGCTTCTCTGCCGGAAAACTTCCAGATACTGGATTCAGATGATCAACTGCGCATCATCAAACGCGTTATGCGCGAAATGCAACTCGACGAAAGCCGCTTCCCGCCTAAACAGGCGCAGGCATTTATCAATGCTAAAAAAGATGAAGGGATCCGCGCTGCCCACCTGCCCCCTTCGTATGCTGCACACGAAAAAACGCTCGCCGAGGTCTACCTACGCTATGAGCAACAGTGTCAGCTCTCGGGCTTGGTGGATTTTGGTGAGTTACTGCTTCGCTCTCACGAAATCTGGCTCAATAAGCCAGAGCTGCTGGCGCATTATCAGGAACGTTTTGGGTACTTGTTAGTTGACGAGTTTCAGGATACCAACACAATCCAATATGCCTGGCTGCGCGTGCTTGCCGGAGACCGAATACCGATCATGGTCGTGGGCGACGATGATCAATCAATATACGGTTGGCGCGGGGCAAAAATAGAGAATATCCAACAGTTCCAGAATGATTTTCAGCAGCCATTAATGGTCAAGCTGGAACAGAATTATCGCTCGACCAACACCATTCTTAATGCAGCAAATGCGCTAATAAGCCGCAACACAGGGCGTTTGGGAAAACAGCTTTGGACGGACGGCGGAGATGGAGACCTGATCGACCTCTATGCTGCGTTCAACGAGCAGGATGAAGCCAACTATATCGCCGATCAGGTCGCCTCATGGGCCTCGAATGGTCGCCAGCGCAAAGAAATTGCAATTTTATACCGCTCTAACGCGCAGTCGCGAGTGCTTGAAGAATCGCTAATCAGACAGAGCATCCCCTATCGAATATATGGCGGCCTGCGTTTTTATGATCGCCAGGAAATTCGTAACGCTATCGCCTACCTGCGACTGGTGTATTACAGCCATGATGATGCAGCTTTTGAGCGGGTCGTAAACGTCCCTACACGTGGCGTGGGAAACAAAACACTGGGCGACTTGCGTGAACATGCAAGAGAGCAATCTATCTCTCTGTGGCAAGCTTGCGTCGAACGACTGCAGCTGGGTTTGATCAAAGGCAAGGCAGCGAAGTCGCTAACTCAGTTTCTCGATATGATTGCGCATTATGCTACCCAGAAAAACGAACTGAGTTTATCGGAACTCACTGAACACCTGCTAAACGAGTCGAACCTCATTGACTATCATGCCAGCGAAAAAGGCGAAAAAGGGCAGGCGCGAAAAGAAAACCTGCTGGAACTGATTAACGCCACCAAGGATTACCAGCCCGAAGACGACGAGTTGAGCCCATTAGCCGAATTTATTGCTCAGGCAGCCCTTGATGCAGGAGAGCAACAGGCTGACGAACACGAAGATTCTGTACAGATGATGACCCTCCATTCAGCCAAAGGTCTGGAGTTTCCTTTGGTACTGATGGCCGGAATGGAAGAAGGACTATTCCCGCACCAAATGTCAATGGAAGAACCAGGACGCCTTGAAGAAGAACGCCGACTCGCCTATGTAGGCATCACGCGAGCAATGGAAAAACTGGTTATGACCTATGCAGAGTCTCGCCGCCTTTATGGTCAGGAAAAATACCACCCTGTATCTCGTTTTGTAAGGGAGTTACCCTCAGAACTATTACAAGAGGTCAGGCTTCGCAATAGCGTTTCTCGCCCGGTGTCGTTCGGCAGTTCAGGTTTCGCTGACAAACCTGAAGACGCGCCCGCCTTCCATTTGGGCCAGTTAGTCAGCCATGGGAAATTTGGCGAAGGCACCGTTATGAACTACGAGGGCAAAGGGCCACACGCCAGAATACAGGTCTCCTTCCCTGAACATGGCAGTAAGTGGCTGGTGTTATCTTATGCCAAACTGGAAGCACTATGATTAGCGTCAAACACACACTTCGTATCATTATGCATTGCGGACTGAGTCAGGCTACGAAGGCCTTACCATGCCTCATATCACTACAAATTTTGGAGCGGCCCTGAATGGCATCCCGAGAAGAACTGGAATTGGAACAAAAAAAGCGCTCACTTGAGCTTAAAGAGCAGGCTCTGGAACGGCGCATCCAACAGCAGCAACACGCAGAACAACGGCTGAAAGAGCATCAAGACAAAATAGCCGATAAGGAACGTGCGAATCAGCACAAAAATCAGGATCTGATGAAGCGTGAGCAAAAACTGGAAGATGAAGTGCGCAATGTCGCACTCGAAAAATCGGCTCTCGAAGAAGCCCAGCAACGCATGGTCGCCAGCCATCACCGTCGCAGCATGTTCTTGCTGCCAATACTGTTACTCGCCTGCGTAGCCGCCGGCTATATGGCCTTCGAACATTTCAACAAGAAAGAGCGCTATTTTGAACAGGTAGCTTCGGCATCAAAAAACATCGACAAACTCGCAAGCATACTGAACCTCACTCAGGACGAAGTGCTACTTGCAACGCAACAACTTTCGAGTAAAAAGCGCGAACTGGATAAAACCAAGGCGATGCTCAGCGAGCTAAATAACACCACGCAACAACTTCAGGGTGAAATTACCCAGCTGCGCAGTAAGCATGAATCCAGCTTTGCCGAGAAGGAAGCGCTTAGCCAATCAGCACAGACGCTTTACCAGCAGCTTGCCGAACTGAATGACCAACTCGAAGACAAATATCTGACCATCGATATTAACGAAGCATTTATTGACTATCAGGAAAACGATTTAAAACAACTCCAGCAACTACTTAGCTTCCACTCTCAGGCGCTGCAAGATAAAGACACTGTTATTTCCGGCTTGAAAGCTCAGCTCCAAGGTCAAGCTAGCCTTATGCAAGCACAACGCGACAAGATAGCTACGCTACAAAAATCGCAACAATCCTTGTTGGCTGAACTGGAAGCGTCAAAACAACAAGCGATGGGGCTCCAATCAGGCTTGGATACACTTAAGAGCTCCGCCCAAGCAAGTAACCAGCCTGCGCAAGCAAGCAGGCCGGAAACTACGGTGCCAAGCGCTGAATAAGCCAGCTTTGATCAGCATTGCGCTGGTACTGGAAACGGTCGTGTAGCCGGTTTTCTCGTCCCTGCCAAAACTCAATCAGGTGAGGGACAATGCGATAGCCCCCCCAAAAAGACGGCAAAGGAACTTCACCTGTTTTAAACTTCGCGGCCATTTCGTGATATTTTTGTTCCAAAAATGCACGGGACTCGATCACCTCACTCTGATCGCTGCACCACGCACCCAACTGGCTGCCTCGCGGACGCGACGCAAAGTATTTTATCGACTCCGCTGCCGAAACCTTTTCACACCGCCCCTCAACCT
>JBFJVR010000122.1:0-7184 GCA_041624095.1 Oleiphilaceae bacterium | reverse complement strand
TGCACCCACCCAAAGGATTAATACTGTCACTATTTTATTGATGAGGCTTGCAGATTGGTTCGCTACATTTCCAAGGTTTGTTGCTTTGAAAGAGGAATACACGTAACCCGCCAATTGCTCTTCCCATTTGCGCTGCATTTGAGGCTCTACTGCCATAGATTTTAATGTCTCGGCGCCAGATACAGATTCGACCAAAAACGCTTGGTTTTCTGCCCCTCTTTGGAACTTTTCGTTCAGGCGAGAGCGGAGAATTGGTGTAATGTATGCCGAAAGTGCGACATAAAAAGGAATAGACCCAAGAACAATCCAAGTTAAGGTGGGACTGTACAGATACATGACGGCAAAAAAGATAAAGGTAAACCCAAGGTCTATGACGAGAGTCAGTGCCGAACTAGTAATAAATTCTCGGACGGTATCAAGTTCACGGACCCTAGCAACGGTATTCCCCACTTGGCGAGAATGAAAGAACGAAATTGGGAGATGCATTAAATGGTGAAATAACTTTGCACCCAACGTGACATCGACCCTGTTTGTTGTATGGCTAAACACATAGTTCCGCAGGCCATTAAGGACAACATCAAAGACTGAAATGACTACCAAGCCAAAACAGAGCACATCCAGAGTGGTTAGCCCCTGGTGCACCAAGACTTTATCAATGATCACCTGAAAAAAGAGAGGGGTTATTAATGCAAATAACTGTATGAAAAAGGAAGCAACTAGTACCTGAGCAAGTATTTTTTTATGCTTGATGATCGCTGGTATAAACCAGGAAATGTCAAACTTACCGACTTTACCTGATAATACTGAGCGTTTCGTAACGAGAATCAACTCGCCTGACCAACAATCCGCTAACTCTTCGAGGCTGATTATGGCCGGGGAACTTACCCCAGGGGTGTGAATTAAAATCCTACCGCTGTCTTCTGTGAAAGATGCCTTCGCGATCACAAAATAAGAGCCGTTCTTATCCTTTGCTATTGCAGGAAGGGGGACTTTCTTGAGCCTATCCGAGCTAAGCCTGAGTCTACGAGATTTGAGTTTTAAATGACGTGCGGCTAGGACAAGAGCAACAGTGTCGAAGTCTCTCTTCTGACATCCAAAGTGATGAGCCAATTGAGCAGGATCTGCTGCCACCTGATGGAATTTTGCGACCATACAGAGAGAAACAAGACCAGAGTCAATTTCGCGCTCTTTACTGTTTTCAAAATTTGTGTTGCTAACTTGCACAAAAAATCCATTTACCTAACGTGTGCTCATCACGCTTATCCAAGCGATCATCCTTGGAGCGGATCTTAGAGGCAAAGAATTAAGCAAGCAATAAAAAATCGATGCATATACAAAATTTGTGAAAGGCTTAGCATTCTATTGTGGCTACAGCCCTGTGCTTAAGACAACTAAAACTAATTTACGTGAATTTTTATCACGTCAACCTAGTTGAGTTACTTCCACCTTGGAAAGCGCATAAATAGAACCTCAACTTATAAATAGACTTCGTTAATCGACATATCATCGACAGTGAAAACTCGATTTATACGGGTTCTTCAGGTGAGAGGAGTTGCTTATAATCGCCTTAGATGAACAAAACAGTCTAAACCACAGGTTAGATATCCCTTCTAGATTGACAAATATCAAGCTGCCATCTGAACCAATGTCCTTCTAAAAAATGACATCAGCCCACTTAAACCTATATCAAACTTTATTGATATAGGTTGATATATCAATTTTTATTGATATACTCCCTCCATGCCTAATCATAGTACCGCGAATAGTACCTTACATAGTACCGCGAAACGCGACACCAACAACGCTGCCCTTTCAGCTGTCGACTCTAGCGCCGACAACGCTGAAATACTGCACTTTAGCCAGCTGCTTAAGGCCTGTGGTGACCCTTTGCGTGTGCAAGTATTGCAAGTACTCAAACGCGACACCTTCGGGGTGCTGGAGCTGACGCAGCTGTTTGAAACCAAACAGTCGGGTATGAGCCACCATTTAAAAGTGCTAAGTAAAGCCGGGCTTGTAGAAGCGCAGCGTGAAGGCAATGCAATTTTTTACCGTCGCCCGTTTAACCCGCAACAAGCCAACGACGAACAGGCAATCGAGCAACTTTTTAGTCTGATTGATCGCTTCCCGCTGGATGAAGAGCTGGAAACACGCATCACTCAGATTCGAGAGCAACGCGCGGTGCAGTCGCGCTTGTTTTTCGAACGGAACAGCGAGCGCTTTGCGGAGCAGCAAGAGTTGATATCGGACTATCAGCAGTATGCTGATGCCAGTCTGGAATTATTAAGTAAAGCCAAACCCGACAGTGATCTGACGGTGATGGAACTCGGCCCAGGCGAAGGTTATTTTTTAAATCCTCTGTCGCAACGCTATGCCAATATCATCGCGCTCGACAACTCGGCCAATATGCTCGATAAAGCGCAGCTTTTTGCGGCGCAGGCAGGCTTAACGAACATCGAGTTTCGCCTTGGCGATACACAGGTATTTAAAGCCTTAAATCAGCAAGTGGACGCGGTGGTGATGAATATGGTGTTACATCACGTGCCAGCCCCGGCAGAGATTTTTCAGGACTGTTTTGATTTTTTGAATGACGACGGCGTGTTATTGATTTGTGATTTGTCTCATCACAATCAGGAATGGGCGAGAGAAAATTGTGGCGATCTATGGCTTGGCTTTGAGCCTGAACAGCTCACACGCTGGTCAGAAAGCGCCGGTTTTATTGAAGACGAAAGTGTATTTATCGGACTACGTAACGGATTCCAGATTCAGTTGCGTACATTTATTAAATCCCCTGCTGTGCTTGCTGTTTCTGAGCGGCAGGCAAACCTATAGGAAACTACCATGAGCGAATATTCCCTGTTTACTTCAGAGTCGGTATCGGAAGGCCACCCAGACAAAATGGCCGACCAGATTTCTGATGCTGTTGTCGACGCCATTATTAAAGATGACCCTAATGCACGGATTGCCGTAGAGACGATGGTAAAAACGGGTATGGCGATTGTCGCCGGTGAGGTGCGTACCAGCACTTATGTTGACCTGGAAGACCTGATTCGTGATGTGATTCTGGATATCGGTTACGACAGTTCGGACGTGGGATTTGATGGCGCATCGTGTGCAGTTCTGAACGCCATTGGTAAGCAATCTGCTGATATCGCAATGGGAGTAGATGAGGCTGACAACAAAGACCTCGGTGCAGGCGACCAAGGCCTGATGTTTGGTTATGCGACTAACGAGACTGATGTACTGATGCCCGCGCCTATTTATTACTCTCACCGTTTGGTTGAGCGTCAGGCCAAACTGCGTAAGAACAAGGTGCTGCCCTGGTTGCGCCCTGATGCGAAAAGTCAGGTCACGCTGCGTTACGAAAATGGCAAGCCTGTTGCCGTCGACGCCGTGGTGCTATCGACCCAGCACGACCCTGAAATTGCATTGGCAGACTTACGTGAAGCCGTACTCGAAGAAATCGTAAAACCGGTATTACCAAGTGAGTGGCTGCACGCCGATACCTTGTTCCACATCAACCCGACCGGGAACTTCGTCATCGGTGGCCCAGTGGGCGATTGCGGCTTAACTGGCCGTAAGATTATTGTGGACACCTACGGTGGTATGGCGCGTCATGGCGGCGGTGCATTCTCGGGTAAGGACCCTTCTAAAGTTGACCGCTCTGCGGCCTATGCGGGCCGTTACGTAGCGAAAAACGTCGTTGCAGCGGGCTTGGCTGACCGTTGCGAAATTCAGGTTTCGTATGCCATTGGTGTAGCCGAACCGACTTCGATTTCAATTAACACCTTTGGTACCAACAAGGTAGAAGAAGGCAAAATCGAAGCCTTGGTACGTGAACACTTCGACCTTCGCCCTCAAGGTATTATCGACATGCTTGACCTGCGCCGACCTATCTACCGCGCAACCGCCGCTTACGGCCACTTCGGCCGTAACGAGCCTGAGTTTACCTGGGAAAATACCGACAAAGCCGACGCACTAAAAGCAGCGGCGGGAATTTGATAAGGGAAAGCTAGAAGCTAGAAGCTAGAAGCTAGAAGCTAGAAGCTAGAAGCTAGAAGCTAGAAGCTAGTTAATTATCGGAGATCAAGGATGATCAAACGACATCAAAAGTTAGTGGTTTGGAGAAGATCCATGGAGCTGGTAGAGCATATTTACCAGCTAACCAAAGAAATGCCAAAAGACGAAAAGTTTGGCCTAACCAGCCAAATGCGTCGCTGCTGTATCAGCATCCCTTCAAACATCGCGGAGGGAGCATCAAGACACAGTGACCGCGAATTTTTGCGCTTTCTGAACATTGCTAAAGGCTCTTTGGCAGAGTTAGAGACACAACTACTGTTATGTATTCGCTTATACAAACTTGACTGGGACTTTTCTATAAGTCTGAAGTTGATTGAAGATGTATTTGCTCTCAACGAATCGCTGCGTAATCGTATATCACGCAGTTTGAAAACTTAAGCTTCTGGCCTCTGGCTTCAAGCTTCACGCAAGGAACTATTATGAGTTTTACCGATTACAAAGTTGCAGACATGAGCCTCGCTGATTGGGGCCGTAAAGAAATAGAAATCGCTGAAGGTGAGATGCCGGCTTTGATGGCTTTGCGCCGTAAGTACAAAGACAGCCAGCCTCTGGCGAATGCTAAGATCATGGGTTGTATCCACATGACCATTCAAACTGCGGTATTGATCGAGACCCTGATCGACCTTGGTGCTGAGGTACGTTGGTCGTCGTGTAATATCTTCTCGACACAGGATCACGCAGCGGCGGCTATTGCTGCGGCGGGCATCCCGGTTTTTGCGTGGAAAGGCGAGACCGAAGAAGAGTTTCTGTGGTGTATTGAGCAAACTATTTTGGCCGAAAAAGACGGCAGCGAAGTTTGGGATGCCAACATGATCCTGGACGATGGCGGCGACCTGACCGAAATGGTTCACAACAAATACCCTGCCATGCTCGATAAGATCCATGGTATCTCTGAAGAGACTACAACCGGTGTGCACCGCCTGCTCGACATGCTGAGCAAAGGCGAGCTAAAAGTACCTGCGATCAACGTCAACGACGCGGTCACCAAGTCGAAGAACGATAACAAGTACGGTTGTCGCCATAGCCTTAACGATGCGATCAAGCGTGGTACCGACCACTTGTTAGCAGGCAAAAAAGCGCTCGTCATCGGCTACGGAGACGTAGGTAAAGGCTCAGCTGCTTCGCTCCGCCAAGAAGGCATGATCGTTAAAGTTACCGAAATAGACCCTATCTGTGCCATGCAAGCCTGCATGGATGGCTTCGAAGTTGTATCACCTTATATTGACGGCATTAACAAGCGGAACCTCGAGTGCATCGACAGGAATCTGATGGGCACCACAGACCTGATCGTTACCACCACCGGGAACGTCGATGTCTGTGACGAGTTCATGCTGCAAACACTTAAAAGTGGCGCCGTCGTATGTAACATTGGTCACTTCGACAGCGAAATTAACACTGCGTACATGCGTGAAAACTGGGAATGGGACGAGATCAAACCACAGGTTCACAAGATCTATCGCGACAAAGCCAGCAACGATCATTTGATCCTGCTGTCTGAAGGACGCTTGGTCAACCTGGGTAATGCAACCGGCCACCCCTCACGTATTATGGATGGTTCGTTTGCAAACCAGGTTCTGGCACAAATGTATTTGTTTGAAGCCAAATTTGCCGACCTGCCAGCCGCAGAGAAGAATGAAAACCTGTATGTAAAAATACTACCGAAGAAACTGGATGAAGAAGTAGCTCAGGACATGGTAGAAGGGTTCGGTGGCGTCATCACCAAACTTACCAACGAGCAAGCGACGTACATCAATGTACCGGTAGACGGACCGTATAAGCCAGAGGCTTATAAGTACTAAGTAAGCTGGAAGCTGGAATATTTTGGTTATAAAAAGTCGCTGTCAACATTGATAACGACTCTCGATTCCGGGCTTCGGGCTTCGGGCTTCGGGCTTCGGGCTTCGGGCTTCGGGCTTCGGGCTTCGGGCTTCGGGCTTCGGGCTTCGGGCTACAAAAATGATAGAGACATACTATGAACACCCAAAAACAGTTTAAACGCCGCTTTAGCTTTGAGTTTTTCCCTCCCAAGACAGAACAGGGTGCGGAGAAGCTTCAAGTTGTTCGCGATGAGTTGGCGCGTCGCAAGCCGGACTTTTTCTCGGTGACTTATGGTGCGGGCGGGTCTACTCAGGAACGCACCATCGACACTGTGCTAAAACTTCAGGATCAGGGCATTGCTACGGCACCGCATCTATCCTGCGTAGGTTCGACGCTAGAAAATATTTCAGGGCTATTGGACCACTACATCAGCCATGGCGTGAATCGCATAGTCGCTTTACGTGGCGACCTGCCCTCGGGCATGGGCTCTACTGGCGAGCTAAAATACGCCAACGACCTCGTTGCTTTTATTCGCCAACACAGCGGCGATCACTTTAACATCGAAGTCGCGGCGTACCCGGAGTTTCACCCGCAGGCACCCTCTGCTGAGGCCGACTTGCAAAACTTCAAAAAGAAAGTCGATGCGGGTGCCAACAGCGCCATTACGCAATACTTTTTCAATGCTGACTCATATTTCTATTTTGTCGACCGGATTGAAGCAATGGGCATAAACATCCCCATCGTGCCGGGCATTATGCCCATCACCAATTACAGCAGTCTGGTGCGATTTAGCGACATGTGCGGTGCAGAAATACCCCGCTGGATCAAGAAACAACTCGAAGCTTACGCTGACGACACGACGAGCATCCAGAAGTTTGGTGAGCAAGTGGTAAGTGAGATGTGCCAACAACTGCTCGATGCCGGCGCGCCCGGCCTGCACTTTTATACGCTTAATCAGGCAGAACCCAGCTTGAAAATCTGGGACAACTTAGGCCTAAGCGATAAAGAACGCATTACCTTTTAAGGCCTTTCTCTTCAGGTGGCCGATTTGTTCAGCCACCTGCCTTTTTTACCTTTCACCCTTCATCTACCGCCTTGCTTCTCGCGTCTTGCTTCTCGCGTCTCCCTTCTTACGTCTGCCGCCTTCCGTACAGCCACTTTGCTTGATCAAAGTGGCGCAAAATCATCGCCCGACGTCACGCTTTATCCTTGCTGCATTGATCATGCTGGCGTCGCGGGAACTCGCGCTTCGCGCTCAGGCAGCCCGCGTCTTAACCCAGCATGCTTGC
>JBFJVR010000121.1:0-7192 GCA_041624095.1 Oleiphilaceae bacterium | reverse complement strand
ACCCCTTGGGTGCCGAGCAGATTCAGGGTATTGCCAAGATACAGTTGCAGATTCTGAATAAGCGTTTGCAGGAACAAGGGATGAGTCTTGAGTTCGATGACGAAGCCATGAGTAAGTTAGCTGAAGTTGGTTATGACCCGGTTTACGGTGCTCGGCCGCTGAAGCGTGCGATTCAGCGCTGGGTTGAGAATCCCTTGGCGCAAAGTATATTGTCTGGCGAGTTTATGTCAGGGCAAGCGATTAGTGCGACCCTAAAGGATGGTGAGTTGGTGTTTGTGGCCAAACAAGCGCTTGATGCTTGAGCCGTATTGTCTTGTCTTAAAGAGAGGTACAAAATGGAAAAGGCCGGCTATTTGCCGGCCTTTTTTGCATTGTGCTCAAGTTAAGAACAGCGTTTTTCGAGTATTTCCTGAAAGCTGCTTTTCTTCTCCTGCACTTCTTCGGGGCTTAGGTAACGCAGCTCGCCATTCTCGTTAACCTTGATGCGGCTGTTTTCTTCTATTTTTTGCAGGTTGGCGCGAACTGTTTCGCATTGCGCTTCGGTTTCACGCTTGCGGGTTTCTTCCTGCAGTTTAGCGGCTTGTTTTTCTAGTTCCTGTTGCTTGCTCTGGTCCAGGTCTTCAGCCTTACTTTGTGCTGAGGATCTTTGTTGTCCGCTTTTTCCGCCTTGCACTCTCATGCTCTGGGCGTCTACGTTATTGGGTTTGATATCTGAATAATGAACGGTGCCATTTTCGTCGACCCATTTGTATACCCCGCCAGCCAGTGTATTTGTTGAGGGCAGAAAAACGCATAAAGCGAGGGCGAAAACGGCGATTAAATGCGGGTTATTTCGATTCTTTAGGGTGTGTTTCATGTTCGTCCTGAGGTGCAAGTTAGTGTTACCAATAATCTCAATATAAACCACCTGACCGTTTTTCGCCTTTTTTATAGCTACATTTGCCCGTTATTTGGAGAATAAGATGCAAAAAAATGGAATTGTTGTTGACTATAAAAGCGAAAGTGTCAGAATTGTCGGTTGCTTTGATCCGGGGTTTATACGTACGTCGTTTTCCCAACGGTAATAGTATCCCCCAGCGTGTTTGTGCCACTCAATTTTAGTGGCGATGGTCAGTCATAAAAGATGTCGTGTTAGATAAAATACACGAGGTCGGGCGAAACTCCCCGCCAAGGTCTGCCATAGAATGAACGCTATATTGCATCGAATCCGCTTCCAAAAGAAGTGAAAGTAACTCGGATTAAGCTTCCAAACACACTTAATTTATTTAGAAGGTAATTATCGTGGAGCTATTATCTGGCGCCGATATGATCACTCGTTTTTTACGGGACGAGGGGGTTGAATACATATACGGTTACCCAGGGGGAGCAGCGCTTCATATATATGACGCGCTGTTTCGTCAGGACAAAGTTAAACATATTTTGGTGCGACATGAGCAAGCGGCCGTCCATATGGCCGATGGTTATGCTCGTGCAACAGGCGAAGCCGGCGTTGTGCTGGTTACGTCAGGGCCCGGAGCGACCAATACCATTACCGGTATAGCGACAGCATTTACAGACTCGATCCCCATGGTTATTTTGTGTGGGCAGGTACCCTCGAACCTGATCGGTGAAGATGCGTTTCAGGAAACCGATATGATGGGGGTTTCGCGACCCGTTGTTAAGCATAATATGGCGATCAGGCATCCGTCCGAGATTCCAGAAGTGCTGAAGCGGGCGTTTTATATTGCCCAGTCTGGCCGGCCTGGTCCGGTTGTGGTTGATATTCCAAAAGACATGACTGCGCCAAACGAGCGCTTTGAGTATGTTTATCCCAAGAAGGTAAAACTGCGTTCCTACACGCCTCCAGTGCGTGGACATTCGGGTCAGATCAAAAAAGCCGTAGATATGCTTTTGGCTGCCAAACGCCCGATCATCTATGCCGGTGGCGGGGTTATTCTCGGTAAGGCGTCTGGGCAATTGACGGAATTGGTTGAATCGCTTAACTACCCTGTAACGAATACGCTGATGGGCTTGGGTGGTTACCCTGGTACCGGTAAGAACAGCCTTGGTATGTTGGGCATGCATGGCACTTATGAGGCGAATCAGGCAATGCATCATGCCGATTTGGTGTTGGCAGTTGGTGCTCGCTTTGACGATCGTGTAACCAATGCGACCGATAAGTTTTGCCCAG
Organism: Oleiphilaceae bacterium; assembly: GCA_041624095.1. GTDB lineage: Bacteria > Pseudomonadota > Gammaproteobacteria > Pseudomonadales > Oleiphilaceae > PZPK01. Next base: position 5,022 of record JBFJVR010000121.1, on the reverse strand, counting down.
GTGCACGGATTATTCATATCGATGTTGATCCGGCCAATATTGCCAAAACAGTTAAGGTCGATGTGCCGATTGTTGGGCCAGTAGATTCCGTTCTGAATGATATGCTTAGCTTGTTGAAAGAAGCGACCAGCAAGCCTGATGCTGCAGCGCTGGATGATTGGTGGAAAAAAATAGCTGGCTGGCGCAAGGTGCATGGCGGTCGTTACGAGCCATCAACGCAAGACAGTATTAAGCCTCAGCACGTTATAGAAACACTTTATAAGGTGACTAAAGGCGACGCTTTTGTGACGTCGGATGTTGGGCAGCACCAGATGTTCGCTGCCCAGTACTACAAGTTCGATAAGCCGAATCGCTGGATCAATTCTGGTGGTTTGGGCACGATGGGCTTTGGCTTGCCCGCAGCAATGGGTATCAAGCTGAACTTCCCTGACGAAGAGGTGGTATGTGTCACCGGTGAGGGCAGCATACAAATGAATATTCAGGAGTTGTCCACCTGTAACCAATATGACTTACCCTTGAAGGTTCTGGTTTTGAACAATCAGGCTTTGGGGATGGTTAAGCAATGGCAGGACATGAATTACGAGTCTCGTCATTCGCATTCTTATATGGAGTCCCTGCCAGACTTCACTAAGCTGGTAGAGGCTTATGGTCATGTTGGTATTACTATCAACAAGCTTGATGAGTTGGAGCCTAAGCTTGAAGAAGCCTTTGCGATGAAAGATCGTTTGGTGTTCATTAATGTTTATGTCGATCCTGCGGAGCATGTATACCCAATGCAGATAGCACGAGGTTCGATGAATGACATGTGGCTGAATAAAGCAGAGAGGACGAGATAAGATGCGTAGAATTATTTCGGTCCTGCTGGAAAACGAGCCAGGTGCGTTGTCGCGAGTTGTGGGTCTGTTTTCGCAGCGCAATTACAACATTGAAACGCTCACGGTTGCGCCTACCGAAGACGAAACACTGTCTCGTTTAACGGTGACAACATCAGGATCTGACAAGGTCATTGAGCAAATTACCAAGCAGTTGAATAAATTGATCGAGGTGGTAAAGCTGGTCGATTTGACTGAGGGTGCGCACATTGAGCGCGAGCTGATGCTGATCAAAATCAAAGCAACGGGCTCGTTACGTGAAGAAGTGAAGCGAACGGTAGATATTTTCAGAGGGCAGATTGTTGATGTCAGTAGTACGGTTTATACCGTTCAAGTGGCAGGCAATAGTGACAAGCTCGATGCGTTTATCAGGTCAATACCCGAGGGTAGTGTGCTTGAAGTGGTTCGCAGTGGTGTTTCGGGGATCGCCAGAGGCGAAAAGGTCTTGAGCCTTTAGTCTGTGGTGCTGAGTTAAATTTTACTTTTATTGGCGCTAGAGCCAAAGAACGATTAGGGGAAGTCCATGCAAGTTTATTACGACAAAGATTGTGATTTATCAATCATCCAGGGTAAGAAAGTATCAATTATCGGTTACGGTTCGCAGGGTCATGCTCATGCTTGTAACCTGAAAGATTCCGGTGTCGATGTGACCGTAGGTTTGCGCGCCAATTCTTCTTCAGTGGCTAAGGCTGAGGCGCATGGTTTAACCGTTAAGCCCGTTGCAGAAGCTGTTGCAAGTGCGGATGTTGTAATGATCCTGACGCCAGATGAGTTTCAGTCGGCGCTATATCGTGATGAGATCGAGCCGAACATTAAGCAGGGAGCTACTCTGGCTTTCGCACACGGTTTTGCGATTCACTATAATCAGGTGGTTCCACGTGCTGATCTGGACGTCATTATGGTTGCGCCAAAAGCGCCGGGCCATACTGTGCGTTCCGAGTTTGTTAAAGGTGGCGGTATTCCTGATTTGGTTGCCATCGCGCAAGATGCTTCTGGCAACGCTAAGAGTGTAGCTTTGTCTTACGCTTGCGGTGTCGGTGGAGGTCGAACCGGTATTATCGAGACAACCTTTAAGGATGAAACAGAAACTGACTTGTTCGGTGAGCAAGCGGTATTGTGTGGTGGTGCAGTCGAGCTGGTAAAAGCGGGCTTTGAAACATTGACTGAAGCCGGTTATGCACCAGAGATGGCTTACTTTGAGTGTTTGCATGAGCTTAAGCTGATTGTGGACTTGATGTACGAAGGCGGTATCGCCAACATGAACTACTCAATCTCTAATAATGCAGAGTATGGTGAGTATGTGACCGGCCCTGAAGTGATCAACGAAGAGTCGCGTAAGGCAATGCGTAATGCGCTTAAGCGTATTCAGAACGGTGAGTACGCGAAGATGTTTGTTGCTGAGGGTGCATCTAACTATGCCTCGATGACAGCATACCGTCGTAACAACGCCGCTCACCCGATTGAACAGGTGGGTGAGAAATTGCGTGGGATGATGCCTTGGATCACTAAGATAGTAGACAAGAGCAAGAACTAAGCACGGTAGCGAAATTCGCGTTACAATAAAAACGGCTCTCAAGCACTTCGCTTGTGAGCCGTTTTTGTTTTAGCTATGGTCGAGGCCTTGGTCTTGCGGAATATGAGAGAGTTATGAGCGATAGAAAAGATAAGGGAATGCAGCAGGAAACTGTTGAAGAGGAGGTGTTGGTGGAGGGCGAGTCAAAACCGAAAGCCAAGCGAGGGCGAGGTATCTACTTGTTGCCTAATCTGTTCACTACGGCCTCACTATTTTCTGGTTTCTACGCGATTGTCGCTGGCATGAATGGCGACTTTGATAATGCAGCGATTGCTATTTTTGTATCGATGGTACTCGATGGGCTCGATGGGCGTGTTGCCAGAATGACGAATACCCAGAGTGAGTTTGGAGCTGAGTACGATAGTTTGGCAGATATGGTTGCCTTTGGTGTTGCGCCGGCTTTGGTTGCGTTTTGTTTAAATCTTCAGTCCTTGGGGAATCTGGGTTGGATAGCTACCTTTATTTATGTGGCAGGCGCTGCGCTTAGGTTGGCAAGGTTTAACACCCAAATAGGGTCTGTTGATAAGCGTTATTTTGTAGGTTTGCCTAGTCCTTCCGCAGCGGCAGTAGTGGCGGGCTTTGTCTGGGCTATCCATACCTTCGATCAAAGTCGTTTGCTTACCATTCTGACGATGCTTGTTGTCGCCGGTTCAGGGGTGTTGATGGTTAGTAACGTGCTTTATTACTCCTTTAAAGAGATTGATATGAAGCGACGAGTGCCATTTGCGACGCTGCTCGTAATGGTGCTTATTTTTGCGGTGATCGCTTTGGAGCCAGCTATCGTATTATTAGGTGGCTTTATGATTTATGCGTTGTCTGGTCCGTTCATCACCTTCGTCAGAAAAGTGAAGCCCAAAGAGGTCGAGTAGCTGCAATAGGGAATTTTTTGGCAGAACCCGGTCTAAGCTTGTTCTAAGAATATAAAGGTCCGGGTTATGCTGATTAGAATCCCAAAGAGTTACCATCCCAAGTCTTCTGAAATTACCTCAGAAAGTGTCTATTTGAGTCGACGAAAGCTAATCTCGTCAGTGACTGCGGGAATGGGTTTGATTGCCACCGGCCTGACAGCTCAAGCAGCGAGGCAGGCTGAATTCATAGAGAAAAAAGTGTCTGCTGCGTCAGTAACGATGCCTGCAGGCAGTGAAAAGCTGACTCCCTACGCCGATATTACGCGTTATAACAACTTTTATGAGTTTGGGACGGGGAAGTCGGATCCTGCCGAGTATGCGCATGAAATGCAAACTGACCCCTGGTCAGTCGAGGTAGAAGGGCACGTAGAGAAAGTTGGTCGGTATTACCTTGAGGATCTGCTCAAGCCTCACGACATGGAGGAGCGTGTTTATCGGCTCCGCTGTGTCGAGGCTTGGTCAATGGTGATTCCCTGGCTTGGTTTTCCCTTGGCTGACCTGATTAAGCGCCTTAAGCCGACCTCAAAAGCCAAGTATGTTTTCTTTGAGACCCTGCACGACCCGGAGCAGATGCGTGGTCAGCGTTCGTATTTTTCATCCATTGAGTGGCCTTATGTCGAAGGGCTTAGGCTGGATGAAGCAATGCATCCTTTGAGTTTTATGGCGATAGGTTTGTATGGTAAAGCTATGCCTAACCAGAATGGCGCCCCTTTGCGCCTGGTCGTTCCCTGGAAATATGGGTTTAAGAGCATCAAATCCATCGTGAAAATACGTTTTCTTGAGCATCGCCTAAAAACCAGCTGGGAAAAAACCGGGCCGAACGAATATGGTTTCTATTCTAATGTGAATCCCGAAGTAGATCACCCGCGGTGGAGTCAGAAAACTGAGCGGCGCTTGCCCAATTCCTTGTTCAGCCCGAACCGAATCGATACGACAATGTTTAATGGTTATGGTGCTGAAGTGGCGAGCCTTTATACAGGTATGGATTTGAAGAAAAACTTTTAGGGATTGCTATGCTGTTTGGCTTTAAGCCGGTTTGGTCGGTTTTGTTTGTTGGTTCGCTTAGTCCTTTGCTCTATCTCTGTTGGCTGACTGCTAATAATGGCTTGGGCGTTGAGCCGGCGAAGTATGTCGTAGAGTTTTTGGCGGAAACTGCCTTGGTATTTTTGCTGCTGACCTTGTCTGTTTCGCCCTTGGCGAAGGTTCGCGTTATCAAGGGGGTGTTGAGATATAGGCGGATGATAGGGCTGTATGCACTGTTTTATGCTGTATTGCATGTGTTGAGCTATGGTTTGTTTTTGGTTGACTGGCAAAACTTTCTCGAAGATTTGTACAAGCGTGCGTATATCTCTGTGGGGCTGGTCGCTTTCGTAATCTTGTGTGCTCTGGGGGCTACTTCGCCACGAGTAATGGTAAAGCGTTTGGGTAAACGCTGGAAAGTGTTGCATCGCTATGTCTATTTGGCGGCGATGTTGGTGATTGTTCATTATTGGTGGCAGGTGCGTTCTGATTATACAGCGCCGCTGATATACGGCCTTGTGCTGCTGGTTTTGTTGTCATTCCGTTGGCGGGTGTTTTATCGATGGTTTCGGCCTAATAAATGATCATGTTGAGTGTATCTTGAGCGCTTGTAACATTCGCTGACATATTAATATGAAATATTTGTGTT
>JBFJVR010000120.1:0-7251 GCA_041624095.1 Oleiphilaceae bacterium | reverse complement strand
TTGTATAACATCTCTAATATCGGGGCATCAATACAATCAATTAAAAACCTTATAGAAGAGGCGAGAAAGCCAGAATACAGGAATGCGCGATTAGACTACTCCGCCCTGGAATGAAAATAAAGCGAGAGGGTTTAGCTAGGGCAGTGTGCAGTAAATAACTGTACTACCATAGTCGCTCAACTAATAGTGAACTGAATCACCCCCGTGTTCCTCGGAGAGGTTTGCATGAACGCTGAGCTTTCCCTGCCAGGAGAGTCTGATTGGTTAAACTTATTTCTGAAGACGGTAGGTGCTAGGCGAGACGCCAGTCCATTGCTTGAACGCTCGTGAAAATGTTGCTGCTTCGGTAAAACCCAGCTTTAAAGCTATTTCTGCGATAGTCAGGTTGCGCTGTTGAAACAAGTTGATAGCCTGGTCGCGTCGAAGATTGTCTTTTAACTGCTGAAAACTGTTACCTTCCTCGGTTAATTTCCGCCGCAGAGTTCTTGATGTCATATTGAGCTGTTCAGCAACATCGTCAATACTTGTTTCGTTTTCTAGCAGTGCAATTACCTGAGCGGTCCAGTCGCCATAGTAGGACTGTTTTTTAAACCATTGCAGTGGTACTTCCTCTAAGTAGCTCGCCAAGTCTTTGGCTGTTTGAACCACAGATAAGTCTAAGTAGCTTGCATCAAATACCAGAGCGTTGTGTTGAGTATCAAATTCGCAGTGACATGGAAACATAAGTCGATACTCCGCGTGGTGATCGGGTCGCGGATAGTTTAAGCAGACCTGTGTAAGAGGGATCATTTGACCGAGCAGCCAGCTGTAAAAACGGTGACAGATTAACAGTAATAATTCTATTAATAGCGTCCTGGGCACAGACGGGTCTCGGTTAGTCGCGAAATTAGGCGTTAAACTGAGCGCCAGAAGGCGGCCCGAACGGCGGGTTTGCAGGGAAAGCTGTGCGCCGGTTAAGCGGTAAAAATTAGCACTATACCTTAATACCTCTTCTAGGGTCTTGCAGGTAATCAGGTGTTCAGCCAGCAAGCCAAACATACCAATATTGAGCTTTTGCTCAGTGAACCCCAGTAATTCATCTCCACTGAAGCGCCAACAATTTCGTACGATGCTGGCTAATTGGGTGGCTAATATCCTTGCTTTAGGGTGGCCTAATTGCGCAGATGTAAGCCCGGTGTTATTTAGTATTTGTTCTTCCTGAGCCCCCGTTAATATGCCATTTGCCAGATGTGTGCGGGCAAAATAACTGGCAATCGTCAAGCGGTCGGACAATCGGGGTTCAGCACTCATAGCTGTCTGCTTTTAACAAGTATTTGGATGAAAATGGGTAAATGAGAAAAATAATAACCTGTATCTTAGTTTAGACTGTCCGAATATGCCAAGTAATTGACTGCTTTCGTTATTGTTTCCAGTCGTCGATCACTAAATAATTCACCTTATTATTAGCTAACGAGTGAGCCACTTATGCTTGAGCAACAAACGGCCCGAAGTGACGAAATGCACATGTTCAAAGGGATGGTGCTGCGTTTTCTGGAGCAGGAGGTAGTACCTCATTACGCTGACTGGGAAAAGAATCATGCCATGCCGAGAGATATGTGGCGCATTCTGGGTAGCGCCGGCATGTTATTGGTCGATTTTCCGGAGAAATACGGCGCGGCAGGCGCCAGCTTCGAAGTGTGCCAGATGATTCAAGAAGAAATGTGTCGCTTAAATCTGCATGGCTTGGCCACCGGTTACAACATACATTCCAATATCGTGGCACCCTATCTATTGCATATTGGAACAGACGCGCAAAAGGAGCATTGGCTTCCGCGCATGGTGACCGGGGAAGTTGTCAGCGCATTGGCGATGACCGAACCCGGCGCTGGCAGCGACTTGGCTGGCATGCGTACGACTGCGGTTAAGCAGGGCGATCAGTATATTCTCAACGGTTCAAAAACCTTCATTACCAATGGCAACAATGCCGACTTGGTGATTGTTTGCGCAAAAACGGACACCCAAGCCGGCGCAAAAGGAATTTCATTGTTTTTGGTTGATACCCGCATTGCCGGGTTCTCAACCGGCGCGCCGATAGAAAAGATCGGGCAGCATGCCAGTGATACGGCGGAGTTGTTTTTCGACAACATGGCGATTCCCGGCGACGCCATCCTCGGGCAAGAGGGGCAGGGCTTTGCCTATTTGATGCAGGAATTGCCCAGAGAGCGGCTTGGGTGCGCAGCTCAAGCCATCGGTCATGCTCAGGGTGCCCTGGATATTACCTGTGAGTATGTGAAAGAGCGAAAGGCCTTTGGTCAGAGCGTCGCACAATTCCAGAATACGCGCTTTAAGCTTGCGCAGTGTCAAACGGAGCTTGAGTTATGCCGGGCACTATTGGAAAAACACATGCAAAAGTATCACGCAGGCGAAATGACCGCCCAAGACGCGGCCATGCTAAAACTTGCAGCTACAGAAATGCAGCTGACGATGGTTAACGAGTGCCTGCAGCTATTCGGTGGCTATGGTTATACGGATGAATATCCGATTTCCCGTTTTTATCGTGATGCCCGGATCCAGACCATCTATGCCGGCAGCTCAGAGATCATGAAAGAAGTCATCGCTCGCGGCATCTTGGGTCGCTAATGCCTTATTCACTCGTCTGGTTTTAGTTATGGAGCCTTTATGACAGTACCTGTTCAATTTAATGACCGTTTACGGCTACCGCTAATCGTCTCGCCGATGTTTATCGCGAGTGGCAAAGAGTTAGTGCTCGAAACCTGTAAGGCGGGAGCGGTGGGCACCTTTCCGGCACTCAATCAGCGAAGCAGCCAAGGTTTTGAAAGCTGGTTAATTGATATCAAAAAACACTTAAGCGACTGGGAAGCCACTACCGGAAACCTGGCGGCGCCATTCGGCGTCAACTTGATTGTCCATAAAAGTAACCCCCGTTGGCAGGCCGATCTGGACCTTTGTGTCAAACATCGGGTTCCCCTTGTGATCACCTCTCTGGGGGCGGTTTCTGAGCTCGTTGATGCAGTTCATAGCTACGGTGGCTTGGTGTTTCACGATGTTGTTAATGCGCGTCATGGTAAAAAAGCAGCCGCCGCTGGCGTCGATGGTTTGATTGCTGTTTGTAATGGCGCAGGTGGCCACGCAGGTATCACCAATCCATTTGCCTTGGTTACAGAGATTCGTCGTTTTTTTGAAAAAACCGTGATATTGGCCGGGAGTTTATCCCACGGCCGGGATATTGCTGCCGCCGAGATAATGGGCGCAGATATGGCGTATATGGGAACCCGCTTTCTCTCTGCGGCAGAAGCGAATGTAACGCATGAGAATCAGCAAATGTTAATTGCCAGTCAAGCCAGTGACATTATCTATACGCCAAGGATCTCAGGGGTAAATGCAAACTTTATGCGACAAAGCATCGAAGCCGCGGGCATTGATCCACAGGACCTCAAACCAAAATCCGAGTTGGATTTTGGCAGTGAACTCGATATCGAAAATGTGCGTTCAAGTGACGAGAAGAAAGCCTGGCGCGACATCTGGTCGGCAGGTCAAGGCGTTGGTTCGATCGATCGGATTCAACCCGCAGGGGAATTAATAAGCGATTTGGTCGCCGAATATCAGCAAGCCATTCGTCAACTGAATAGACGCAGCGCTGAACAGTTTATTTACACAGAATAATAAACACATAGACCCATAGGTAACGTGATGACATACAGCACCCTGGAATACAAGGTTGAAGATTCAATATTAACGCTGAGTCTAAATCGCCCCGAACATATGAATGCATTTACCGTAGAGATGGCAGCCGAGCTGGTTCAGGCATTTAATCGTGCCAGCGACGATGATGAGGTGAGTGTGATTGTCGTCACTGGTAAGGGGCGAGCGTTTTGTGCCGGCATGGACTTAACTAGGGAAGGTAACGTGTTTGGTTTGGATGAGAGTCGGCAGCCAGAACTCGAAGATATGCAGAACAATGCCGTTATTCCGGGGGTGAGTGACACGGGGGGCTTGGTTAACCTGAGCATTTACGAATGTAAAAAACCGGTTATTGCCGCGATAAACGGAGCGGCTGTCGGCGTCGGCGCTACGATGCTGGCAGCCATGGATATTCGTCTGGCATCACGCAAGGCCAAAATAGGCTTTGTGTTTGAGAAAATTGGTATTACGCCAGAAGCTTGTTCCAGCTGGTTTCTGCCACGCATTGTTGGCATTAGTCAGGCTTTGGAGTGGGTGTATACAGGGGAGATATTTGACGCCGACACGGCAAAGGAAAGCGGCTTTGTTCGCTCAGTGCATGCCCCCGAAGACCTGCTCGACGCCGCCTATGAACTGGCCAAGAAAATCAGCGAAAAATCTCAGGTTAGCATTACCTTAGCCAGACAAATGATGCTTAGATTATCGGCCGCGCCAAGCCCGAGAGAGGCGCACAATGTAGACTCTCTGGCAATTTTCTACACCAGTCAACTCGATGGCAAAGAGGGCGTTAAGTCTTTTCTTGAAAAGCGCGAGCCCGAATTTACTTCCCGGTCGTCTACCGATATGCCGGGGTTTTATCCTTGGTGGAAGTAACGTTATGAAGACCCTGATTCAGGGGTCTCCATAATTCGTGAATACAGAAAATCCTTGGCGATGTTAATACAGTTCTAAAGCACGCATCCTATAAATGATTCAGGAGTTCAATGTGTCAGATCAAAACAAACTTACACTCTTTACCATCAATATGTCGCACTACAGCGAAAAGATTCGCTGGTTGCTTGATTATGAGAATATCGATTACCAAGAGGAGGCCTTAACACCCTTCATACACGCTTTGCCGATGTATATGAAAGGCAAGCGCAAGCGAACCACCGTTCCTTTAGTACAGCAAGGTGATCAGAACATTCAGGATAGCCCTCGTATTGTAGCCTGGCTGGCCGCGGAATACGGCCCGCTGAAGGCACTTCCATCAGACTTGCAGGATGAGATAATCGAAATTCAGAAGCGTTTTGATGTTATTGGCAAGCCCGTTGCGCGTTATCTCTATTTCACCGGTTTTGATCATCCGGCCGTAATTAAAAATATTTGGACACAGTTCGCTAAACCTTGGGAAAACATCGTTGTGCGACTCTTCTACCCGATGATTAAGTTTTTGTTTATAAAAACGCAGCGGATAAATCAGTCAACTGTAGCGAAAGCCGAACAGAAAATTGAACGCGAAATTAAATGGCTTGAACAGCGTCTTGGTGATGGCCGTCAGTTCCTGGTCGGGGATACGCTCACCGTTGCTGATATCACCGCTGCGGCGCTGCTGGCTCCTTTGGCTTGTCCCGATGAGCACCCGATATATGGTACGCAAGATTTCCGCGAAAACATCGCCAGCGCAGCAAAAAAATGGGGTGATAGCCCAGCGCTGGCTTGGGTTCGAAATATGTATGCCCAGCATCGTGGCCAGATCTGGGAAAAAACGCCACGACTAGGTTAGGGCGAAGCAGGAAGGCATAGGCGCTGGTAAAAAATAAGAATCTCCTGCTCGTAACGGTGCGCGGCGTTTAATATAGCTCGACCCTAAAAGCAGTGCTCTGTTACTTGTAAGCCGACCTGCAGCCCCAAGCTGGCGAGCCTGGTTATTCCCGTGCAGTCTAGTAGACCAGGCATAATTGGCAATACTAGTGAGATTGCTTTTGCTCAGCTTTACGAGTTATCGCGATTTAGAGGCTGGCTAAATTATCCTGAATATATTTAGGACAGCTCTGCTCTGACCTCACGTAGAAATTCTTCAAAAAGAAATTCATGTGTTTCTTTTTATGTTTGGGTTGCTCTGCACGTTAAAAAGAAACCTATATGTTGCCAATAAATAAAAAAGAAACTAATATGTTTCTTAATGTCAAATAGCAACATATATGTTTCATCATGAATTCACTACTCGAACAGATCAAAAAGCGCCGTATCGCATTGGAACTCAAGCAGCACGATATGATGCTGCGCGTTGGTATGTCGCGCCAACAATATCAGCGATTGGAGTCCAAAGGTAATCCTCGGCTAGATACCCTGGAATTAGTTGCCATGGGCCTTAAGAGCGAGTTACTGCTTATCCCCCAGGAAAAGCTAAATGCTGTGCTAGCTGTATTGGGCGAAGAAGCAACAACACCAACTGATCAAAACCAAATAGCCAAAGAAAAGAGTAAGTCACTAATCGATGATCCATGGCAAGGGTTGCTGGGAGAAAGTTAGTGAGCGCCGATACTAACAATGAACTGAGCGATGAAGTAAATGTCTTACAGCTCTCAATTCATGGCGTGCTGATAGGTCATCTAGCAGGGTTTAGGAATGGCCGTAATGTATTGAGTATCGCAGACTCATTTAAAAACGATCCTGACCGTCCAACATTTAGCCTGATTACTCACCCCGCGTTTCCTAATGCTGGCAAGCTCATGGCGGCGCCATGGGCACAGAATCAACGGCCGCATCCTGTGCTTTCAAATTTGCTTCCTGAGGGCTCATTGCGCGAGCTAATCGCACACGGGCTGAAGGTTCACCTTGATAATGAATTTCACCTTCTGTCTTACCTCGGCGCAGATTTGCCGGGAGCTATCGAAGCGACGCCTATGGAGCCTGAAGATGTTCCCGTCTATTTACTAGATAGGGTGCTAAACACGTATGGAAAAGCCAAGGCAGTAAAATTTGATAAAGTCGACCAAGAAAACAAGTTTTCTTTGGCTGGCGTGCAAATGAAGTTTTCCATGAAGGAAAAGGATGGGCGCTACAATTTATCCAAGGGGGATGTGCTAGGTGACTGGATCATCAAAACACCATCAACCAAGCATCGGTTCGTACCGCTGAACGAATACACAGCCATGTCGCTGGCGGAGCTCGTTGGTGTTGATATCCCAGAGATCAAACTTGTCGAGTTGGATAAGCTTGATAATCTGCCACAAATCAACTTGCCTAATGAGAAACAAGCCTTTGCCATCAAGCGGTTTGATCGTGGCGACGACCAGCGTATTCACATGGAAGACTTTGCGCAGGTGCTGGTGAAATACCCGCACGAAAAATACACTTCCGCTAATTACGAGAATATCGGCAAAGTCATTTATGGCTTTTCTGGCGACGGGTTGGCCGACGTTCAGCAGTTCGCGAGGCGATTGCTGGTGAATATACTCTTGGCTAATGGCGATGCGCATCTCAAGAACTGGAGCTTTCTCTATCCCGATAAGTTCACCCCACGACTTTCTCCTGCTTACGATATTGTGACAACCAGGGTCTATATCGAAAACGAAACCCAATACG
>JBFJVR010000119.1:0-7255 GCA_041624095.1 Oleiphilaceae bacterium | reverse complement strand
GGCTCGTCCTCAGCCGGGCATCAATGTCGGCTATCTGCCACAAGAGCCGCAACTGGACGAAACAAAAGACGTCCGAGGCAATGTAGAGGAAGGCCTGCGTGAAGTTAAAGACGCACTCGTCCGGCTCGATCAGGTTTACGCCGCCTATGCCGAGCCCGATGCAGACTTCGATGCACTTGCTTCAGAGCAGGCCAAGCTCGAAGCTATCATCCAAACAAGTGATGGCCACAATCTGGAAAGAACATTGGAGGTCGCAGCAGACGCCTTGCGCCTGCCACCTTGGGATGCGGACGTCAGCAAGCTTTCAGGGGGCGAAAAACGCCGAGTTGCCCTGTGCAGACTCCTTCTATCCAAACCCGACATGCTTCTGCTCGACGAGCCCACCAACCACTTGGATGCAGAAAGCGTGGCATGGCTCGAACGCTTTTTGCACGATTACCCCGGCACCGTTGTAGCCATCACTCACGACCGCTACTTTCTGGATAATGTTGCCGGCTGGATACTGGAACTTGATCGCGGTCACGGTATCCCTTTTGAAGGCAACTATTCCCAATGGCTTGAAGCCAAAGAAAAACGCTTGGAGATCGAGCAAAAGCAAGAAGATGCAAGACAGCGCAGCGTAAAGTCGGAACTTGAATGGGTGCGCAGCAATCAAAAAGGGCGCCATGCTAAAAGCAAGGCGCGCCTCCAACGCTTTGAAGAACTTAACTCACAAGAAGCTCAAAAGCGTAACGAAACCATGGAAATCTATATCCCACCCGGCCCAAGGCTAGGCGACATCGTTGTCGAGCTGGACAAGGTCGGCAAGAAGTTCAATGACAAACTGCTGTTTTCGGAGCTGGATCTTACCATCCCACCCGGCAGCATCGTTGGCGTAATTGGAGGCAATGGAGCAGGTAAGTCTACGCTCTTCAAGTTAATTTCGGGCACAGAACAGGCCGACTCAGGCGCCATCCGCCTTGGCGACACGGTTAAACTGGCCTTTGTCGAACAAAGCCGTGATCTGGACGACAATAAAACAGTGTGGGAAGCCGTTAGCGGTGGCAATGACATGATCGCAATAGGCAACTACCAGACGCCTTCGAGAGCCTATGTCAGCCGCTTCAACTTCCGTGGCAACGATCAGCAGAAAAAAGTCAAAGACTTATCGGGCGGTGAGCGCAATAGACTGCACTTGGCAAACACCCTGAAGCAGGGCGCAAATGTTCTGCTGCTCGACGAGCCTACCAATGATCTCGACGTTGAAACGCTGCGAGCCCTGGAAGAAGCCTTGCTTGCCTTCCCCGGATGCGCTGTGGTGATCTCGCACGACAGATGGTTTTTGGACCGCATAGCAACGCACATTCTCGCCTTCGAAGGCGACAGTGACGTAGTCTGGCACGAAGGAAACTATACCGAGTACGAAGAAGACTTTAAGAAGCGCAAAGGAGAGCAGGCCAAAACACCGACCCGCGTGAACTACAAAAAACTGGCTTAACATCACGGCTTATTTGCACTTAAGGCCTATTCGGCATATATTTTGAATAGGCCTTAAGTTTCGATACGTGTGGAATCGATGATGAACGCAGATAAAAAAGACGAACGACGCCAGTTCAGCCGAATCCTGTTCAACGCTGAATGCACACTCCATCAAAACGATATGGAGTGGCCGACTGAGGTGCTGGATATTTCCATGAAAGGGATCTTGGTCCACAAGCCGGATTACTTCTCCCCCGACCTCAAACAACCTTGTGAAGCAACGATAAAACTCTCTGGCAGCGACAACTACATAATCATGTCGCTTGAGTTCTCTCATGAAGACGAGGGTTCTTTGGGCTTCCGCTGTCAATACATTGATATCGACAGCATGACTCACCTGAAAAGACTGGTCGAACTAAACCTCGGTAGCGAAGATATGCTAATGCGTGAACTGGACGCCTTAACCGCAGGCTAAAAAATTGCTGACAGCAGGTCATCAAGGGTTTTAACCGTTATCACCTGTATACCTTTTAACTCCGTTCGAGGTCTGTTTCCAAAGGGAACAATGGCTTTTTTAAAGCCGTGCTTACTTGCTTCATTGATACGTTCCTGACCACTTGGGACCGGACGTACCTCACCCGACAAACCAAGCTCACCAAAGATGACTAAGTCACGTGCTAGCGGAAGCCCTTTAAAGCTCGATACAATCGCCGCCAAAGAAGCCAAATCATTGCTCGTTTCAATGCTCCGTACGCCGCCCACCATATTCAGAAATACATCTTGATCGCCACAGTGCAAGCCCCCGTGTCGGTGAAGCACAGCCAGCAACATAGACAAACGGTTCTGATCCAGCCCCAGCGCGACCCGCTTCGGATAACTACCCTGACTTTCATCTACCAGAGCTTGAAGCTCTACCAGCAAGGGCCGGGTTCCCTCCCACAACACGGTTACCGCACTGCCCGGCAAAGTCGCCTCGCCACGATTGAGAAAAATAGCGCTTGGATTCTTTACCTCCATCAGGCCATTTTCCATCATCGCGAACACACCAAGCTCATTCACCGCACCAAAGCGATTTTTTATCCCTCGTAACGTACGAAAACGCGTATCGCTACCACCTTCAAGCATAATGGAGCAATCGATCATATGCTCGAGCACCTTTGGGCCTGCAATAGCACCGTCTTTGGTAACATGCCCGACCAAAAATAGCACCATGCCCGTCTGCTTGGCGATACGCGTTAGCCGCGCAGCACACTCCCGCACCTGGGACACGCTCCCCGGCGCAGAATCCAGTTCGTCGGTATACATCACCTGTATACTGTCTACCACCAAAATACGCGGTTTGAGCTGAGCCAAAGACGCTTCAATGGCCTCCAATCTCGTTTCGGAGTACATTTGCAGATTATCTGCCTCAAGCCCAAGCCGCTTCGCTCGCATCGCCACCTGCTGCAAGGATTCTTCTCCGGTCACATACAGTGTGGGTAACTGTTGCGCTAGATAGCACATCGTCTGTAGCAATAAGGTGCTTTTACCAGCGCCGGGGTGGCCACCAACCAGTATCGCAGAACCGGGCACCAACCCGCCCCCCAATACGCGATCAAACTCCCCTATTCCACTGGTAAATCGAGGCTGCTCCTGAAGATCTATGGAGCCTAAAGTGTGAATCTCAGACGAGGTGCCCGCATAACCCGCGGCCGAGGAGGCATTGGAAGATCTCGAAGATTTGGCTTTTGCGAGTTTAATTTCC
Organism: Oleiphilaceae bacterium; assembly: GCA_041624095.1. Classification (GTDB taxonomy): domain Bacteria; phylum Pseudomonadota; class Gammaproteobacteria; order Pseudomonadales; family Oleiphilaceae; genus PZPK01. Next base: position 4,053 of record JBFJVR010000119.1, on the reverse strand, counting down.
TGAACGCTATTCCATTCACCGCACTCAGGGCACTGACCCTGCCATTTAGAAAAGTCGGCGCCGCAATCAACACACACATAAGCCGTTTTGAGCTTGGCCATATTGGAACTGTCTTATCTTCGATTAATTAGAGGATTGTTGGAAATCTCGCGCAATCAGCTCAGCCCAGGTTGTGTTAATTACCTGATCAATATCGGAGCGCAAGTCGCCATTGTTATCACCGTCGAAATCGACCTGAACGGCAATGTTCTGACCATTGAAGACAAGCGCTATCTGCTCATCGTTTTGACCAAGAAGGCGAACTAGTCCGGAATGCGGAAAATCATTTTGTAAACGCCCGATGATTTGGCGTTGACTGTCATTCTGCAGCTCTAAAAGCCCCCCAAATACTGAGGAACTAATACTGCCATCGAGAGAGATTGAATACACACCGGTTTCTGGGTCAAGCGTCTGCGCAAGCGTAAACCCTTTCAGGTTATACGTATTCTCTGAGCGACCTTGGGTTACCCTGACCGAGTAGGTGCTCGAATCAATGGCCGACTCAAGCACCTTGGAATCCAAGCTATTCTGCTTCACATTGACGCTGCCATCTATCACTAATACCATGCCGCCTCGTTCAATCGATAACGATGCGTAAGTCATAGCAAGCCGTCGCTCATAGGCCTGACAGTTCTCGGTGACGGCCAGGTTATCGACCAGCGAGTAGAGATCATCACCATCAATCGAAGTGACGGCAGCCGCTGGCAGATTCGTACGCCTATTCACAACGATGGCGTTTACCCCTTTAGGCACGAGATATTCTTCAACCAGCTCATAGACCGCGGCAGCACCTTCAGAAGCCGAGACGAGATTGTTAACGGTGACGCGCATATCCGCACCATTTCGGGTAAAAAACACCTCATCGCCAGACACTTCAATTAAGGTTTCTAGCCCTGAAATTCTTTCCTGTATCGCCGCTAAGCAGCTATCGGTATCGATCATCACAAAATGCTTGTTTAAACCCGATACGCCACGATAGCTAGCCGAGTAACTGCCATCATAAATAGTTCCGTTACCGTTATCACACAGGTCAAACTCGGCTTGTACCCGGTCGCCTGCCTGATGCTGCTCACCCGCAGCTCTTGACGCGGTATAAAGTACGGTTCCCGATACAACACAATTCAATAGATAACTACCATCCCCTTGAGCAATTACGCGATCGGGTAATTCAGACGCATCGAGAAAATCAAATAATGGAAGATAGGTATGCGCCAAAAGTGTCGATTGCAAGACCCCAAGCGAGATCATCTCGGCATTATCAAGGCGAACATCGACTGTTCGATCATTCCTATCGAAGTCGATATCTTCAGTGCATGCAGCAAGCACAAACAAATTACTTAACAGCAATAGGCGAATTAGGGCTATCATCCTGATCCTTTGAGATTAGTCAGCGCAGAGCCTGATTGTAGAGTAAGTGATAGAAGGGATAAACGCGGCCTTGCACTAAATGTGACCTGTGCCAAGCTTATCCCTTTTTTAAAGTGGGAAATCAGGCGTGGTAGGCAGCACTAAGCTCATGCACAGCGTCGATAAACACCTTGGCATTATCTGGATCAACAAACTGGTGAATGCCGTGCCCCAGATTAAACACATGCCCTTCCCCACTCCCATAAGCTGCGAGGATACGCGCAACCTCGGCACGAATTTGGGACGGACTGCCATATAAAACCGAGGGATCCATATTGCCTTGCAACGCAACTTTATCGCCTACCAGGGTGCGCGCCCTGCCAATATCCATGGTCCAGTCAAGACCGAGTGCATCTGCACCAGACATGGCCATTTCGGGCAACCATAAGCCCCCGCCTTTGGTAAACAAAATCACCGGCACTTTGCGCCCTTCATGCTCACGCATCAAGCCAGCGACGATCTTCTCCATATATGCCAGAGAAAACTCCCGATACGCCTGATCGCTGAGATTCCCCCCCCAGGTATCAAAAATCTGCACCGCCTGTGCGCCCGCTTCTATTTGACTGTTCAGGTAATCAATAACCGAGAGCGCAAGCTTGTCGAGTAACTGATGCAGAACTTCGGGCTGCGAATATAGCATACCTTTGATATGCCGAAAGTCTTTGGAACTGCCGCCTTCCACCATGTAGGTCGCGAGCGTCCAAGGGCTGCCGGAAAACCCGATTAAGGGTACCCGGCCATTTAATTCACTACGAATTGTTGAGACTGCATCGGTCACATACGACAAATCCTTTGCCGTATCGACCACCGGCAAGGCTGCAACATCGGCCTCAGTGCGGACTATTTTGCTAAACTTTGGCCCTTCTCCGGTTTCAAAATACAAACCTAAACCCATTGCATCGGGAATCGTCAAAATATCAGAGAATAGAATGGCCGCATCTAGCGCATAGCGCTCAAGAGGCTGCAGAGTCACTTCACAGGCCAGCTCTTTATTTTTGCATAGACTCAAAAAGTCACCCGCTTGCGCACGAGTGGCACGATACTCTGGTAAATAACGACCCGCCTGACGCATCATCCATACGGGGGTCACATCAACTGGCTCCCGATTCAAGGCTCTCAGAAAGCGGTCGTTTTTTAGTTCATTCATCTTTGATTTACCTACCGTAAAATCAGCCGTTAACAAACAGCATCAGGATACCTAAAAAAAAGGCACAGCGTCATGCTGTGCCTCTTGAGTCTAACCAAACTTATACATCCAGGAAATCTAGAATTCCTTCAGCTGCGGTGCGACCTTCTGCAATAGCGGTCACAACCAAGTCCGAGCCACGAACCATATCTCCGCCTGCGAAGATCTTTGGGTTTGCTGTTTGGAAAGCAAATTCGCCTTTCTCCGGAGCTTCGACACCACCCCAATCATTGACACCCACATTCACGTCAGACAACCATTCAGGTGGACTTGGGCGGAAGCCAAAAGCGATTAACACCGCATCCGCAGGTAATATTTCTTCGCTACCAGGAATCACTTCTGGACGTCGTCGACCATTTTCATCAGGCTCGCCCAATTTCGTTTCGACCACCTTGACCCCTTCTACCTTGCCATCGCCGATAATTGCTACGGGCTGACGGTTAAACAAGAAGTTAACCCCTTCTTCCTTAGCGTTCTGGACTTCTTTCCGAGAGCCGGGCATGTTTTCTTCATCGCGACGGTAAGCACAAGTCACGCCGCTAGCACGCTGGCGAATAGAGGTACGATTACAATCCATTGCGGTGTCGCCACCGCCTAGAACAACCACTTGCTTATCAGCCAGGTTAATAAAGTCTTCGGGTGACTTTTCGAAACCCAAACGACGATTTACGTTAGAAACCAGATACGGCAGAGCATCATATACCCCTGGCAGGTCTTCGCCGGGGAAGCCTCCCTTCATGTAGGTATACGTACCCATTCCCATAAAGACAGCATCGTAATCTTTCAATAGTTGATCAATAGATACATCTTTGCCGACTTCCATATTAAGGCGAAACTCGATGCCCATATCGCTAAATATTTCGCGACGCTGGGACATGACATTTTTTTCCAGCTTGAACTCTGGGATGCCAAAGGTCAGCAAGCCACCAATTTCAGGGTTGCGATCAAAAACAACCGGCTTCACACCGTTACGCACTAATATATCGGCACACCCCAAGCCTGCTGGGCCCGCACCAATAATGGCGACTTTTTTATCCGTCCAAACCACATTGGACATATCCGGGCGCCAACCCATGGCAAATGCGGTATCGGTAATATACTTTTCGGCAGAACCAATCGTCACTGCACCAAAACCATCATTTAGCGTACATGCACCCTCGCACAAGCGGTCCTGAGGACACACCCGACCACATACCTCGGGCAGCGAGTTGGTTTGATGACAAAGCTCTGCCGCTTCAAGAATATTCCCTTCCGAAATCAGCTTTAGCCAATTAGGAATATAGTTATGCACCGGGCACTTCCACTCGCAATAGGGGTTACCACAAGCCAGACAGCGATGTGACTGACTGGCAGCCTCATCTGTTTCAAATGTCTCGTAAATCTCACCGAAATCGTGAGTTCGCTTTTCCATGGCGACTTTC
>JBFJVR010000118.1:0-7290 GCA_041624095.1 Oleiphilaceae bacterium | reverse complement strand
GCTTGGACTCGCCTGAATCGAGAGAGATTAAGCTTAAGGGGCAAGAGTCTGTTATCAGCTATGAAACTTCAGAGGTAGCAGAGGTTATTGAGGAAGGCGAGCAAGCTGCAGAGCAAACCAGGGTCACAGCTCCTTCTGAACTGGCCGAAGGCGAGGGTGAAGCAGTGCCGGGCTCTACCAAGCTTACAACTGCGCCTGTTGCCCAGAGTGAGCCAAGTCCAGAGATCAATGCACCGGTAGCAGAAGCAGCTCAGGCAGAAACTCAGGAAGTAGTAGAGCCTCAAGTTCCCAATGCAGAAACTCCAGCGGGTTTAAGCGGTAGCATAAAGATTACTTTTAGCGGAGATTGCTGGTTGAAACTGAGTGACGGTACAGGGCGAACGATAGCCGCCAGTCTAAAGCGTGCCGGAGATCAATTTAATTATCAGGGCGTGTTGCCTTTTAGTATTGTATTGGGTGACGCATCCAAAGCAAAAGTGAGTTTTAACCAGAAGGATCAGGAACTGAGCGCAGTTACCCGTCGTAATGGCCGTGCGGCGTTTAATCTGCCTTTTGAGTAGAAGTGAATGGTGAATAAAGCATGAAATTTGAATCTCCTATAGTCAGGCGTAAATCCCGGAAAATCTGGGTGGGTGATGTTGCCGTAGGCGGCGACGCGCCAATTGCTGTGCAAAGTATGACCAATACGAATACCTGTGATGTAGCAGCGACTGTAGGGCAGATTAAAGCGTTGGAAGAGGCTGGCGCAGATATTGTGAGGGTGTCGGTTCCCGACATGGATGCGGCGGAAGCATTTAAAGAGATCAAAAAACAGGCCGGTGTTCCACTTGTTGCGGATATTCATTTTGACTATAAAATTGCGCTCAAAGTGGCAGAGTATGGCGTCGACTGCCTCAGAATTAACCCCGGTAATATAGGTAAGGAAGAGCGGGTAAGCGCAGTCATACAAAGCGCAAAAGATCACGGTATCCCGATCCGTATCGGGGTGAATGCGGGATCGCTCGAGAAGGATTTGCAGAAAAAATATGGTGAGCCTAACCCCGAAGCACTTGTCGAGTCCGCCATGCGGCACGTCGAGATACTCGATCGCTATAACTTCGATAATTTCAAAGTGAGCCTCAAGGCGTCGGACGTTTTTATGACGGTTGCGGCTTATCGGCTCATTGCTAACCAAATAGAACAACCCCTGCATTTGGGCATTACCGAAGCCGGCGGGTTTAGAGCCGGGGCAGTCAAATCTGCAGTCGGCCTCGGGATGTTATTGATGGATGGTATTGGCGACACCATTAGAATCTCGCTCGCGGCAGACCCTGTAGAAGAGATTAAGGTTGGTTTCGATATCCTGAAGAGCCTCCGCTTGCGGAGTAAAGGGATCAATTTTATTGCTTGCCCGAGCTGCTCCCGGCAGAATTTTGATGTCATCAGCACTATGAACGCGCTGGAAGGGCGCCTTGAGGATGTCACCACGCCTTTGGATGTTGCGATTATAGGGTGTGTCGTTAATGGTCCTGGTGAAGCAAAAGAGGCAGATATTGGCCTGACAGGGGGCAGCCCTAACAATCTGGTCTATGTCGATGGCAAGCCCGACCACAAACTCGATAATACCTCGCTGGTAGATCGCCTCGAAGCGAGCATCAGGAAAAAACTGGCTGAGAAGGAAGCGGCTGAAGAACGATTGATCGCAAAGGCCTAGCGCAGGTGCGGCTGTTTAAGTTGGTTATCCGTACAATTGCAAAGAAAGATTAAGGAACAGAATTGGCGAAGATACAAGCAATACGCGGTATGAATGATTTACTGCCAGAGCAATCGGTAGTATGGCAATACCTCGAAGAAAAAGTGAAGACTCTCCTGGCGCGGTATGGCTATAGCGAAATTCGTATGCCTATTGTTGAACAAACGGAGCTGTTCAAACGCTCTATTGGCGAAGTAACAGATATCGTCGAGAAGGAGATGTATACCTTTGAAGACCGCAATGGCGACAGTTTGACCTTGCGCCCTGAGGGCACAGCCTGTTGTGTGCGCGCAGCCGAGCAGCATGGCTTGTTGTTTAATCAAACCCAACGGCTCTGGTATGCAGGGCCGATGTTTCGCCATGAACGCCCCCAAAAGGGTCGTTATCGCCAGTTCCATCAGATTGGTGTGGAGTGTTTCGGTCTGTTAGGGCCCGATATTGACGCAGAGCTTATTCTATTGACCGCCAGGCTATGGAAAGAGCTAGGCATCGAAGGAAAGCTGACGCTACAGATAAACTCTTTGGGTTCGTCCGAAGAACGAAGTAAGTATAAAGCCGAATTAGTAAATTATTTGTCGCAGTTTGAAGCCGATCTCGATGAAGATAGCCGTCGCCGTTTGGGGAGCAACCCGCTGCGTATACTTGATAGTAAAAATGCGGCAACGCAGGCTATTCTGGCTAATGCTCCGCGATTAGCAGACTTTTTGGGCGAAGAATCGGCAGCACATTTTGATGCACTCTTAGCTCAGCTAGACCGCTCAGGTGTGAAATATGAGGTGAACACCGGCTTGGTCCGAGGTTTGGACTATTATTCAAAAACGGTATTTGAATGGGTGACCGACGCGCTGGGAGCACAGGGTACGGTGTGCGCCGGAGGGCGTTACGATGGGCTTGTTGAGCAGCTAGGTGGCAAAGCCACGCCGGGTGTCGGTTTTGCCATGGGGGTTGAACGTCTGGTGTTGTTGTTAGAGGCGCTAGAAGCCGTACCCGAGCATGTCAGGTCTACAGTAGATATATATATTGCCGCCGTAGGCGACAGTACTCAGGCTTTGGCCTTTGAAGTTGCCGAGCAGATTCGCGAGGCTTCGACCTTGCGCGTGCTCCAGCACGCAGGTGGTGGCAGTTTCAAAAGCCAGTTAAAGAAAGCAGATAAATCCGGTGCGGCCTATGCAGTCATTATAGGTGAGCAGGAAGTCGAAAATGCAGCGGTCATTATCAAGCCCCTGCTGAACGATTCGGAGCAGATGACCGTTCCTGTTGTTCAGCTGGTCGAAAAACTAAAAGAATTTAATAAGAACCAAGGTGAGTAGGAGTTAAGTGTGGAAGACTTGAGAACAGAAGAAGAACAAATTGCAGCCTTAAAACGATGGTGGGCTGAAAACGGTAATGCCTTGCTTATCGGTATTGGTGCAGCCTTAGCAATCGTTTTCGGCTGGAAGGCCTACCAAAACAGTGTGGAGCAACAAAAAGCCGAAGCATCGATGATGTATCAGCAATTGATATCGACTGCGACCGCAAACAGCTTTGAAGAAAAAGAAGAAGCATCCACAGTCAGTTTTTTAGCAAACGAGCTGAAAGAGCGTTTTGACGATACCGAATACGGAATTTACGCAGCCCTGTTTTTGGCTAAAGAGGCGGTAAGCGCAGGGGCCTTGGAAAGCGCACAGGCAGAATTGCAATGGGTGCTGGATAATACCGACGACATGCGTCTGCACCACATCGTTAAAGCACGGTTGGCGCGAGTGATGTCTGCTCAAGGCGAGCATCAGGCCGCTTTGGATCTGCTAAGTACCGATGATCCGGCCTTTAAAGCGAATTATCTCGAAGTCGCAGGCGATATAAAGATGCGCATGGGTGACCCAGCAGGAGCTGAGAAGGATTATCTTGAAGCCTATAAACTGGTTAAAGACAGCCCGCAGAAACAGCCTTTGTTAACGGTTAAGTTATCAGATATGGGTATTAACCCCGAAACGCTGTAGTAGGTGTTATTCCGTACTTGATGGTGTAAGTACGGAATAAATAATACGAGACAAATGGAAAGTTTAATGCCAACGCTTATGAAAAAGTTTGCTCAATGGTGTGTAATTGGCGCGGTTCTATCCGCGCTTTTTGCTTGCAGCAGCGAAAAGGTAAATGAACCTGCGAAGCTAGAAAAACTGAAACCACAGATCACTGTGTTAAGAAGCTGGAAAAGCTCGGTAGGGTCGGGTGATGAGGGGCTGAAATTGGCGCTTTCACCTTATATTCAGGGCAATATGATTTATACCGTCGATATTGAAGGTGAATTAAACGCACTGAGCAAAAAAACCGGCAAACTTCTATGGCAAAGGCAATTAACATCGCGGGTCAGCGGTGGGCTTGGCGGCGACGCGGAGCGCTTGTTCCTGACCACATTTCAGGGCGAACTGATCACTCTGGACCGCCAGAACGGCAACGAAATATGGCGCAGACCCCTAACGACAGAAGCAATCGCGGCACCGACAAGTAATGGCAAGATAGTCTCTGTGCAGACTATCGATGGCAAGCTCTTTGTGTTTGATACGACCGAAGGCATCCAACGCTGGCGTTATGATAGTGTTGGGCCGGTTTTGTCTTTACGAGGTACGCCAAGCCCATTGATATTTGAAGACAAAGTGATTAGCTCATTTGCGAACGGCGAGATGATCGCGTTTGATGCAAATAATGGTCGGCCCAAGTGGCGAGCATCGGTTGGCGTGCCGCAAGGCCGAACTGAGCTAGAGCGTTTGATTGATGCTGATGGTTCCCCGCTTATAGCGGACCGTACCGTGTATGCCGTGGCGTATCAGGGCAACCTCATTGCCGTCGATGTTTCGACAGGGCGTGAGTTATGGAGCCGACGCGCCTCTTCCTATACCGGCGCAGCCTTGCGTGGCGAGCGACTTTATACCAGTCTGGCAAACGGCGATCTGGTCGCGTTCAATGCAGCTAACTCAAATGAGATTTGGCGCAACAGCAAGTTAAAATACCGTCGCCTAAGTCAACCAGTCGTTTTTGGCGACCATATTGTGGTGGCTGACCTCGAAGGCTATCTGCATTTTGTGTCTCAACAAAACGGAGAGATACTTGCTCGAGTACGACCAGACAACGATGGCGTCATGGGCAATATGCTGGTATCGGGTTCAAATTTGTATGTTTACACAAGGTCCGGTGACCTGATCGCATACGCCATAAAATCGTCCTCAATTCGGAAATAAACATGTTACCTGTGATCGCCTTGGTAGGCCGGCCCAATGTCGGTAAATCCACCTTATTTAATCGTCTCACTAAAACTCGTGATGCGATCGTTGCAGATTTCCCCGGGCTGACTCGAGATCGAAAGTACGGCGAGGGCCGTACCGACGATAAGCGCTATATCGTTATCGACACTGGTGGTCTAAGTGGCGACGAAGAGGGCATCGATGCAGCGATGGCTGAACAGTCCTTATTGGCCATCACCGAAGCCGATCTGGTATTTTTTGTAGTCGATGCGCGTGAAGGTTTAAACCCGATAGATCAGGACATAGCAAAGCATATTCGACAAACCGGAAAACCCTGCGTTTTGGTGGTGAACAAAATTGATGGTTTAAATGCAGACGTCGTGGGGGCTGACTTCTACTCTTTGGGTATGGAACCCATCGCCTTGATCGCTGCTGCACAGAATCGTGGTATTAAAACGCTGATCGAAGATGCCATGGCGAATTTTCCTGAGCAGAATAGCGACGAAGAGGGCGAAAGCGCTGGCTGTAAAATTGGCATTATTGGCCGGCCTAATGTTGGTAAATCGACCTTGGTAAACCGCCTTCTCGGTGAGGACAGGGTGGTAGTATACGACCAGCCCGGTACCACGCGAGACAGCGTATATATTCCCTACGAACGTCGCGAAAAGCCGTATACGATTATCGATACAGCGGGGGTTCGTCGTCGTAAGAATGTTAAGGAAACAGTCGAGAAATTTTCCATCATCAAAACCTTACAGGCCATCGAAGACGCTAATGTTGTAGTGATTGTGATCGATGCCAGAGAGGGCGTGGTCGATCAGGACCTGCATTTAATCGGGTTTGCGATGGATGCCGGGAGAGCATTGGTAATTGCCGTCAATAAGTGGGACGGAATGTCACACGAAGACAAACTGCAGGTCAAGAATGAACTCGGCAGACGTCTGGTGTTTTTAGACTATGCGCAAATGCACTTTATTTCTGCCAAACATGGTAGCGGTGTGGGGGATTTGTACAAGTCTATTGATCAAGGCTATGCTTCTGCCTATGCGAAGTGGTCGACGAAGCGCCTGACCGAACTGTTGGCTGACTGCGTCAGCGACCATCAGCCGCCTGTGGTCAGAGGACGGAGGATTAAACTGAGGTTTGCCCACCAGGGCGGCTCTAATCCACCGATTGTTGTTGTTCACGGTTCCAAAACCGATGATCTGCCAGATAACTATAAGCGTTATCTCGAAAAGACGTTCAGAAAAGTACTAAAGGTGAAGGGCACGCCCATCAGATTTGAGTTTCGCTCCAGTGAGAACCCCTATGCTAAGCCTTCGCATAAATTGAGCGAGAAAGAGAAGGTAAAATTGACGCGTAAATCGCAAGCCAAAGAGTTCGGCAGCCGCAGATCCAAGAACTCGAAGCGACGTAAAACAGGTAAAACCCCATGAAAATAGCGGTGATCACCACCGGTGGTACGATAGATAAGGGTTATTTCGATGCCTTGAGTGAGTATCAGGTTGTTGATAGCTTGCTGCCGGAAATACTCGACAGCTTTGGTTTGGGGCTCGATCTTGAGTATTTCCCGGTATGTCGCAAAGACAGCCTCGAGCTAAACGGCGATGATAGAGCGAAAATTGTCGCAACTATTAATCGTCTCCCGCATGACAAAATACTCATTACGCACGGTACCGACACCATGGTCGACACGGCCCAATATATCGGCAAAATGGAGCATAAAACGATCGTCTTAACTGGCGCGATGAAGCCTGCCAGATTCAAGGATACTGACGCAGTCTTCAACGTCGGTGTAGCAATGGGTGCCCTACAGTCTAAGGCCCACGGCGTGTATATCGCGATGAGTGGGCAGGTATTCCGACCCGAAAATGTGAAGAAAAACCGTGAACAACAGCGCTTTGAGTCATCCTGACGGTCACTTGAGGTGAACGACTCTTCACGTTGTCCGCTGTGCGCAGGCGATAATGCCTGCTCCGTTAGTCCATCAACCACAAAAGATAATTTTAATTGTTGGTGCAAGTCGGTTTCGTTTACCGATGCCGAGCTACAACTGTTGCGCTCGAAAGGCGATAGCTGCATATGTGAAGCTTGCCTTAAAAAGCTTCGTACTAAATAGCGTTTCTTCGCAGTTTACGATGTACCGGTTAACCCCCTCCTACCACTGGCGGCTTAGTGCTGGATTTATCTATAGTTGGTAACCTTAGGTTTACTGGCAACAATAGTAGTGAACTAGATCACACCTAAACATGTAACAGCCGGGGTCATAACAGCCGTAGCCGGGGTCAGCAGCCGTAGCCGGGGTCAGGTCTTGCATCGCAGCCGTAGCCGGGGTCAGGT
>JBFJVR010000117.1:0-7479 GCA_041624095.1 Oleiphilaceae bacterium | reverse complement strand
GGGGGGGGCGGCCCGTCGTGAACGCCGGCTAATCGTATCAGCGGCCATGCGGCGACCAGTAATATCAGCACGATGCATGAATTTTTAAGGATGAGTAGCAGGTTGGTACGCAGGTAGCTTTGTACCGCAAAGGGCTTGTTTTGTAGCTTGTAGGGTTTCGCCCACTGCGGGTCGACATAGGCAAGCACGGTCCAAGGGAGAGCCAGCACGAGAAAACTGCCAATGCCAAGTAGCATGGTCGTGATCGGAAACTTCAGAAACATTGGGTCGTGGTAGCTTTGTAGCCAGTACTCAATCAGCATGGCGGCCTCTGCTGCATCGTTGAAGAGTCGCTAACCATATCATGCTGCAATAATCTTAATCTATGGCCGAGGAGTATTTTCCCGCTTGAGCCGCCGAGCCGGTCGGCACGCATATTGACTTGCAATCCAGTGTGCGGCACATTGCGCGCCTTCGGCTCAATTAAAGCGCCTTACAATGTAATTGAAGTAGGCAGTGTTACTGCCGGTTTAACAATGAATAAAAGGCTTTTCGCAATGGGTGATCAAACGGAGCTAGAGGCGCGCAGCGCAGGTAAATGTGAATTGTGTGCGGCTCAGAATAAATTAGAGACCTACTCGGTACCCAATACGCCACAGGGATACAATGCCGGAGTGCTGCTCTGCGATCGCTGCTTGAAGCAAATCGAGTGTGACGAACTCGATACCAAGCATTGGCGCTGTCTCAACGAAAGCATGTGGAGTACTGTGCCAGCGGTTCAGGTTATGGCATACCGGCTGCTGAAGCGTTTGGAGTCGGAACCTTGGGCGCAAGACTTACTGGCAATGCTGTACTTGGAGGGCGATGTTCTAAGTTGGGCTGAAGCGGCGGAGCCGGAGCGCGGAAAAGTGCCGACGCGAGATAGTAATGGCGTGGTATTGAATGCGGGTGACACTGTCACCGTGATCAAGGATCTAGACGTCAAGGGAACCAGTTTTGTTGCTAAACGAGGCACGGCGGTAAGGAATATCTCGCTTTGTGACAACCCTGAGCATATCGAAGGCCGAGTCAATGGCACGCGTGTCGTGTTACTGAGTTGTTATTTAAAGAAGTCGTAGTGTGCTGGGCAGGTGCCCCGCGCAAGACTGACATTTAGCGCCAGTTGCGAGCGTGCCGCAAAAAAGTTACCCCGACGTTCTGCAGTAGACCAACCAACGTCCCGGTCAGCAGGAATGCCTTGCAGAGGCCGGGGTTAGCATCCTTGCCGGATAGACTCCTCAACTTCAGGCTTCCCCAAAATACACGTGGGGTTTACTGAAGGCTGAACACTCTGGTTATGGGCAATACTGTGCATTGCTTTGCCAAAGGGCCCAAGGTTCTTTTGTAAGTTAAGAGTATAAGCAGTGATTGTCACCGCAAGTTTTCTTGCGCTCACAGTGTTTGGGCAGGCCCTTAACGCAGGTAGCGCAGTAAGCCTGGTAGGTAGCGCCTGATGGTGTCGCTGTTAGCGCGGGCCAAGGGGGGAATGTGTTCAAGTGCCCAGCAGCGTAGTTGCGCTTGCTCGTCTGGTGAAAGTGAAAAAAAACGTTTGTCGCGGCTCTTAACGTCGTTTGCGATATGGTTTGCCAAGCCATAGCAGTAGCCAAGCTGGCTGAGTGACCCTTCTGCAGGCGTCTGGATTGATATCAATATAAAGTAACTTTCAAACTGCAGCGCGTTCAGTTCTATCGCCATTCGCTTGGCCTTGTCGAAGGTCCAGACGCGGGTTGTAAGCTCACTGTGTTGCGCTGCGCCCACTCGGGCAAGGTTAATATGATATTGAGTCGGAAGCACCGAGTTAAGTTTGTGTAGGCAATAGGCACATAGCTGCTGAAGGGTGTATATAGCTGTGGTACCTTGTTTGCGCGCGCTATGAAGGTAGTGGCAGTCTCCATCAGCGAGATCGTCTGCTAAGTGTATCGCGCAGAGTTGAAAGAAAATGGCCATGAGCCGGAACATCGCCTCTTGGTGGCTAAGGCCGTTTTCTATGGATAGAGAATAAAACAGTTCAAGCGTCACAGGGTCGGCTAAATGAAACAGAGCTTCAAGCTCGGTTTGGGCCGGCTCATTAAACGCGAGAAAATCCAGTGTGGATTTTGCCATCGCATGTAGTTCCTTGGTAATCATGCGAGCGTTGCGAGCCTAAACCTAACGCCGATTCGAGCGCCTCCTTCGGGTCTGTTTTCAAGGCTGAGCTGACCGCCATTGGCCATTATCAGCCGCTGAATAGTGTACAGACCGAGCCCGGTGCCTTGCTGTTTGGTTGTACCGATTGATGCCAGTTGAGCGGTGTTGAGATGTGAAGCGAAACCGGGGCCGTCGTCAGTCAGTTCGAAGCACAGCGTGTCGTCGCGCTTGGATATGTTCAGCCACACCTTGGACGCATGCTTGATGCCGTTTCCTTCGTAGGCATTTTTCAGCAGGTTTAGCAGTATTCGGTGAAGTGTGAGTTCCCCGCCATGAAGCTTGAAGAAGGGAGCATGCTTAAGTTCACTGCCTACGTTCAAATCGTACTGGCATTGTGGGTAGCGCTGCTGAACCTCGTCAAGGACATTTTCGGCCAGCAGGATGAAGTTAACTGACTCGCGGGCATCGGCTTGTTTGCCGGTTTCTCTACCTTGCTCAATCAGCTTTCTGAGCCGACTACTCGCGAGCGAAAGGTCCTCAGTCATGGCACGTATTTCAGCAAGGCCGGCCTCGTCTAGTTGGGGTTTAGATACACATTCATGTAAAAATTCCAGATTCATTAATACCCCGGACAAAGCATTGCCCGCATCGTGGTTGGTACCTCTAAGCTCCAGCAGCGTTGATTGCGTGCGTTCAATCTCACGCACGCTGTCGAGCAGGGTCTGCGCGTCAACTGCCTGTTTTAGTGCATCCCGTTCCCTGATCGCAGTGTCGTGGAGTAAGGCATGGTTGCCCATGGTAAACGCAGCACCGATGGCAATAAGTCCACCGACACTAATGATCGCCAAATGGCTGGTGCCCGGAGCCAGAATGAGCGCACCAGCAATCGCACTAATCGCGGCCAGACCGCCCCATGGGTACTTGGCCGAAAAACGGAAAAATTCGCCGTGGTAAGCTGCGAGCAGTATCGGCAGTGCAGCTAGTACTGTCGCACCGGGGAGTTGTGAATAGCACACCAGCGACCACATAAATAACTGAAACAGGGCTGAGGTTATCAGCATCAGGTAACCAAACTTCTCAGGCGACAAGCGCTGGCGCAGCGGAATGGAGCTGACCAGCGCGGCACAACATGATACGAGCGCGAGACAGAGCAGGGGGGGCGTGGCTCGAAGTTGAAAAAATGTGGCCGCAACCGGTGCCCAGCTAGCGATGCCTATAATGACCACAAACGTAGCTATAATCTGCATCCAAACCTTGCGGTCGGTGATTGCAGCGATTTGTTCTTTATCGAGATTTTCTAGCCAATCGAGATAGTTTTGTTTCATCTTAACCTACGGTCATATACTTTTGGGCGACGTCATTAAATCGGTTTGCACTGCTCAGGCTGGCTTCTAGCAGTGTGTTGAAAGTTTGCAGCAGTTCGGGGTTAGCGCCCGAGGTAACTGGCGGATTGTCGAGTTTGGCACCTGCAAGCACCGCATTGATCGCTTTTAGCAGTGTTCCTGTTTCCGGGCTAAAAGCCTGATTGCCTACGGGCCCGGTAAACAGACCATTGGCGCGCAAGGCGTTCAGGTAATCCACAAATACTTTTGCGACGGTATAGTCCTGGAGTGCGATAGGCTTGGTGTTTTCTGGTGGTGCCGAGGTGGCTAAATCGAGGTGTCCTTTTTGATGTAGCGGCAGGTACCTCGCGTCGGCAGGAATGTCGGGTGTTGACGCCGAAGGGTCTAACCAGTCTGCGTTTGGGGGAACAAAGTAAACGCCCCCCTCGCGTGTTTCGGTAAAGTCCAGCATTGCGTCTATGTCGACCATGCGCTGCAAGGTGTCATGAAAATGTGCGAGTGCATTGCTGGCAGCAATAAAAATGCTTCCTTCCTGGTGTGCGTGGCGAAAGGCAAAACCCCTGCGTACCATTTGTGGAAGTTCGCTAGGCGAACTGACGACCTTTGTGTGCGAAGAAGCTGGGTACAAAGACGTATCAATTTCGTGCTCTGCGATGGGTTCCGCGCCCATCACCTTGGCCTGCTGTTTCAGGTTTAGTGCATAGAAGGCTGGTAAATGTTGCACATACTGCTGATACAAAAGCCATGCGCCTCCGGCAAGTTGTCCTTCTTTTATCATTGCAACTTGCTTAAGTTTTTCCTGCGGTTGTTCTTCCCCGTGATAAAAGCCAAAGGGCTCTTGGCCATAGCGCAGGTGTGCTCCGAGTATTTCCGTTGTACCCTGCATACGCGAAGCCAATAATCCTTCAATGATGCGCAAAGCGAACAGTAAGTCTGTATGCGTCATTGCAGAGACCTGAAACAGTGCATCACACTGAGTTGACGGCATGGTATAGCGAGCGCTTTTTTTGGGCAAAACATGTGTTGCTTCGCCATGGCCGATGGTTGCTGGGTTGATGGCGACGACCACGTGCAGGTTTTCGGGTATCAGCTGTGCTTGCTCGAAGACCTTAAGCACTTCTGCCAGCGCAGTACGCAGAGTGTTGTGGTCGTTGCCTTCATTTAGCTTATAGAGTGAGACAGCGCAATGCGTTCCAGGTGATGCTTTGAGTGCAGTTTGCAGTTCCATTGGGTTTTCGCTCCTTAGTTCGAAGGTCAGTGATTGCTACCGTCGGCATCATGTAGCTCAAAGTCGTTGATCATTTGCTGTACCGCTTGTCGCGACACACAAAGCAGTTCAGCGGCTTTGGTTTTGTTGCCTTTTGCCATGCTCAAGGCTTGCTCCAGCATACGTTTGCGTACACTCGTATGAACCTCTCGAAACGTACTTTTTCCGACAAGCGGCAACAAATGGGGAGTTAAGTCTGGCGGTGTTTCCAGCAGGTCTTTTATTGTCGATTTAAAATCCGCTAATGAAAACGGTTTTGCGATGTAAGCTTGCACGCCATACTCTTTTAAGCGAAAAGCTTGCTCGGCAGAGGCTTCGCCACTCACGGCAATGGTTAGTGGCATTGGGCGCATACGTGAAATTAGTTGCGCTAGTTCAACGCCGTCACCATCGGGTAGATGCACATCGAGGATGACCAGATCCGGCTGTGCTTGCAAAGCCGCTTTAGCAGCGCTCATGCTACTCGATTCTGTGATCTCGTCCGACAAATCCTTAAGCGCGCGAACGAAGGAGCGTCTGAGAATCTCATCATCTTCTACGATTAGAATTTTCATGTCGGGTGCTTACGTTAGTTGCGGTCGTCGGTTTACAGCCTATGAAGCAGCTGACGCGTATGGTGACAAGCAATATACCCGCAGATATGTCTTCGATCAATGATGAGCAAAGTCAATCGTGAATCAAGATAGTGGCCGGATTACTTTGTGTAAGTCAGGTTTTGAATTGGCTGACATAGTGATGTAGCTCATTCGATAGCTGGCTAATAGACGTGCCTTCGTGTGCAGCTTTTGCAGCTGCTTCAGCAGTGGTATTCGATAGATCACTGACGGCAATGATGCTGCTGGATATATCTTCAGATACCGCGAGTTGCTCGGTCGCTGCGGCGGCTATTTGCTGGTTCATGTCAGAAATCGATTGCAAATTTTCAGTTATTGCGGACAAAGCGTGATTCATTTGGTCGGCATCTTCGACACAGGCGCTCGCTTGGGCCGCGCCATTTTTTATCGAGCCTACGGCATTGCTGATGCTGTTTTGCAGCTGCTGTATAGTTGTGTTTATTTGTTCAGTTGAAGATCTGGTTTTTTGTGCGAGCGTTCTAACTTCGTCGGCAACCACCGCGAAGCCGCGCCCTTGTTCACCGGCGCGCGCAGCTTCGATAGCGGCGTTTAGGGCCAGCAAATTGGTTTGCTCGGCAATGTCACTTATGACCTGTAGGACATTGCCGATGTTATTACTGTCTTGAACGACTTCTTCAAGTGTGACTTCCGTATCAGATACGTTTTTTGCAAGTGCATTGATATGCACGATGGAGTCGTTCACGATGAGAGAACTTTGTTCTCCGGTTCGATTCGCTTCGGCAGTTGCTGCTGCAGTTTTTTCGGCATTCTGGGCAACATCTTGCGATGTTGCCGTCATTTCAGTGGCGGCAGCAGCTACCTGATGGCTTTGGTCTTGTTGCTGTTGAGATGCATCAAGGCTTTGAGATGTGATCTCCGCCATTAATTCCGCAGCCTGCTTGAGATGGTCGGCTGTTCCGGTCAGGTGTTCAATGGTTGCTTGGAACTTATCCAGCAAGCCATTAATCGCTTTGCCGCTGGTGGCTACTTCGTCGTTTCCGCGCTCTGAGACGCGTTGCGTCAAATCTGAGTCTCGGTCGATACGTCTAAGCGTGGTGGTGAATTCACTTATAGGTGACGAAATCGAGTGGGCCAACAGCAACCCTAGGGCTGTTGATACGGCTAAAACCAATACGGCGGCGATACCCGCAGTTGTCCAAATAGTTTCCCGTAATGACTGGCTGGCCGAAAATGCTTCAGCTTCATCTATTTCGCTCATAATGGCCCATTTTAGGCCGGTTATTTCCAGTGGAGCATAAGCGGATAACACTGATATCTCGCGGTAATCTTTAAAAATAGCGAATCCTGTTTCTCCTGAAAGGGCCGCTTGTGTTCCTTGTGTCTCAACAGTTTGCAAGCCGATGCTGGTTTTTTTTACCTTGATTGTTTCGATATCCGATGCTGCTTCGTCACCTAGGGAACTCAATAAGTCGTGGTATCCTTCGGCATCTTCTATCAGGAAGCGACTCATGCTGCGCATTTTTTTGTCTTGCCCCACCAAGTAGGTTTCGCCTGAGTCACCAAGGCCAGCCTGTTTCCAGGCATGGTCGTGCGTCATAATCGCGTTGATAGCATCTATCGGCATTTGAAAAATCAGGATGCCCAGTTTTTTTCCGTCTTCGTAAATGGGCGATGCTATGAACGCTGCAGGGTCGTTATACGATGGCGCATAGGGAGAAAAATCACTTAAATATACGTTGTCGCCTTGTTGTGCCTTGTTAGCCATATTAAAGGCTTTGGCAATGCCGGTGTGCGCATAGGGGCCGTCTATTAGTGATGTACTAAAGTCCAGCTCCTTAAATACTGAATACACAATGTCGCCTGAGTCCGGTGCAACCAGAAAGATATCGTAGTATTCAAACTTGTATAGGAAGTCCCTGATAGGGGGGTGGTATAGGGCGTGCAGTTTTGCATAGTCGGTGTCGTTGTTCAGGGACACCAGACCTTCTTTGGCTCCAAGAGGGTGGCTGTTGTTAGCAATAAAGTCGAATTGCAGCGCAATAGACTCGGTATCCAGCGCGTTGATAAGCGGCTTTATGTCGAGTGAGCTAGTGGTGTTGCGGTTTTTAAATTCGGCTAAGAAGCTTTCTTTGTAATATGACTCCAAAGC
>JBFJVR010000116.1:0-7491 GCA_041624095.1 Oleiphilaceae bacterium | reverse complement strand
GTCTCACAAAGCATGATCACGAATAAAGTTACGGGTTGCGATCGCAGAGACTTTCGGCCGTTCTATCATCGCCAGATGACCAATACCTGGCATCACCATTTTCTGAGCATTAGGAACAAGCGTAGCGTACTTATCTATATTCTTAACATTGATCGCCCTGTCCTGCTCGCCCCAAATGATCATCACCGGCGCCTTGATTTGCGTGAGCTTACTTTCCATACCGCGCTCGAGATCCGCTTGCAGGTCGGCAAAGATTTTTTGATTTATCTCACGCCGTGCAATGGCTTTCTCGGCTTCTACTTTAGTAATTGCCGAAGGGATATAAGGCTTGTCTTCCATCACGAAGTCGAGCAAGGCTTCGAACTCTTCTACGCTCGAAGCGATCAATGGGTTTTGCCCAGCTTCGAGCATCTCATCCATTGTTGAAGCTATGTCATGTACGCCTGCGGGGCTAATCAACACCACAGATTTGACTTGCTCCGGATACGTCGCCGCATATAAGGATGAGATTGCGCCTCCCATTGAATTACCCACCAGGTGAAATTGTCCAAGTTCCAGTTTTGCAGCAACCTGATGCACAAATTCAACTTGATCCAGCGTGCTGTAGCGACGCTTCAAGTCCCATTGGTTTTCCCCATGTCCGTCGAGATCAATAGCGACAACATGGTGGCTCTGCGTCAGCTGAGCTGCAAAACGCAACCAGTTTTCTTTGCTTGCGCCAAAACCATGCAACAGCAAAATACTCTCTTGGCCTTCTTGCCTGGGCCCTTCTAGCAAGGCCACCTCGCCCGCGTCGAGCTTAAGGGTACCGTGGCCCAAGTTGGCCTGCCCGGCTTCAAACTCTATTGCCATGGCATATAGCTCATACCGGTAGGCGTCACTAGTGATAGCCGCTCCGCCCACTATGACCAGTACCACCACTGCACTCAATATCCACTTTTTCATTGTTATCACAGACCAGTTAATTGTTCGAAGCTGTGTTGATACCAGAATCCTTCAAGCACTGGCAAGTCATTCATCCGCAATAGCCTGTTGCTTATATGGAATCCACACTAGCGACAAACCCGGCTAGTCGATCAGTATGCCAACGGCCTTACGTAACTTGCTGATATGGGAAGGGTGAAAGCCCTGAAACGAAGCGACAACCACGCCTTGCTGATCGATTAATACCGAAGAAGGCAGGCCAACGAGATCGTAGACACGCGAAATTGCTCCACTTCCATCGGCAAGCACCGTATAGCTTACCGGGTATTCGCGCAGGAAGCGCCTTCCGTCTTCTGGGTCTTCATCGAGGTTAATTGCCAGCACTTCAAACTCTTCGCGCCCAAGCTCTTCTTGCAGACGGCTAAGCGCGGGTAAAGATTTGCGACAGGGGCCACACCATGAAGCCCAAAAATCCAGGTAAATGACCTTGCCCCGGTAATCGCTAAGGCGGTGTAAGTGCTCACTTGCAATTTCTTTGAGTTGAAAGTCAGGGGCGAACTCATCGGCCAAGGCCGCCAACGATGCCAAGCTGAACAGGAGGGCAAAAGATAGCGTTCTGAAGTAAAGCATAAGCACTGACATCAATAAGCTCGCTACGACGTTTTAGAGATCACTTTGATTAAAAACATCGCTCGAAGTTCAATGACAAACCCGACTGAACACCTGAGGGCGGTTGCTACCCGCCCCCTCGGTGACAATTTACGGTACTAAATTTCGACCCTTGCCTGATGAAACCTTAACTGGGCAGCGCTGCTGCCATCGGCAAAGCGGTGATACACAACACGACTAACATTGGCATAGGGCACATCGAAATTCCAAATATTTTTTGCTGGCATACCGAGCACGGCAAGCAATATCGCCCGAATCACCCCACCATGACATACCAACAAACTATGCGAACCTTGCTGCTGCGCCAGCAGTTGATCCCATGCGCCATGAATGCGCGCGATAAAGTCCGTCAGGCCTTCAGCACCTTTGGGCGCATATCGGTCGGGGTCCTGCCAATAACGTTGCAAGGCTTTAGGGTCTCGGGCCATGAGTTCCTTGGTCGTCATTCCCTCCCACTCACCAAAGCCAATTTCACGAAAGTCATTGTTAATCGCCAGAGGTTTTTGCAGGCTTTGACTTAGACTTTCAGCGAATTCGCGGCACCGCAACAGCGGCGATGAGGTAATACTGTGCCATTGCGAGTATGCCGCGACGGCATCCCGCATTTGCTGCCACCCCTCTTCCGACAGCGGGTCATCCTGGCTGCCCCTAAGCCGGTTCCCTCCTACAGGCTCACCGTGGCGTAAGAGATCAACCACTGTTTCAATCGGTCTCGTCATATCTGCCTCTTGTTTAGCAACATTTATCCGCAATTCAACTACAGCTAAAAGATCAAAATAGCGCTGTGCCCTAAGCCGGTTTTCTCTATAATACGCTGCTCGCATATTCGATCACTTTGGCAACCACAGGAGCCACCATGCTAGACGTAAACGAATACTTTGATGGCAAGGTAAAGTCTATCGCCTTTCAAACCAGCACTCTTCCCGCCACGGTCGGCGTCATGGCCAAGGGCGAATATACTTTCGGCACCAGCCAGAAGGAATACATGACCGTTGTCAGCGGTGAATTACAGGTGAAATTACCGGGTGCCGAAACCTTTCAATCGTTTGTCGATGGCGATACGTTTATCGTCGAAGCTAATGAGTCTTTCGACCTGATTGTTCCACAAGATACGGCTTACCTCTGCAAATACGAATAAGCGCTTCGCTTTAATTGGTAGATGACGGGCGCGACATCGCGCCCTTAAAGCACACTAATCGGTGCGACCCATAAATTTCTTTTCAGCCGTGTTGATTTTCACCCGCTCGCCTGGAGACAAGTACTCCGGCACTTGAATAATCAGACCGGTTTCAAATTCAGCCGGTTTCGTGCGTGCGCTTGCCGAAGCACCTTTAATCGCTGGAGAGGTATCTTTGATTTCCATGTCGACTGACTGCGGCAACTCCAAACCAATCACTGCCTCGTCTACAATCAATGCCAGCATCCCCTTGATCGACTCGTTGATAAACAAACGTTCTTCCTCGAGTTCGACCTTGTCGAGCACATACTGGCTGTAATTCTCTTCATCCATAAACACCAGTGCCTCGCCATCATCATAGGAATAGCTAACCGGGCGCTTTACCAAATCGACTTTTTCGAGGCTGTCGTCGCCTTTAAAGCGTTCCTCATACTTGGCTCCCGTCTTGATGTTCGAGAAGCGCATCTTGTAGAGGGTAGAGGCGCCCCTTGCACTAGGGCTTTGTACTTCGATACTTTTTACCTGCAGCATCTGCTGGTTGATCAGCAGAACTTCACCTTTTTTCACTTCACTCGCTTTTGCCATCATTCATTCCTGCAACTTAACCAAACAGCTTATTCAAACTGCATATTCACTATGTGTCATTCCTGAGGAAGCGCCACAAATGCTCTAGCCTTTCTGGCGCTGCCGCTCAGCAAAGTACCAGGGTTCTTCAGTACTGCCGAGCATATGTCTACGTAATAAATCCAAAGCCAGAGTCGCTACCATTAACTGGAAACGCTTGCGTGACATCGGAAAGTAAAACTCACGTGCCCGCATCAGTGTCGCACTTCCCCATGCAAGCCATACGGTACCTACGGGCTTTTCTTCGCTCCCCCCCGATGGGCCCGCAACACCCGAAACAGCAACCCCCAAATCGGCTCCGCTGTGGTGTAAGGCTCCAGACAGCATTTCTTTGACCACGGCCTCACTAACGGCTCCATGCTGCTGCAAGCTGCGCTCACTTACACCCAATAAGCGCTGCTTGATATCGTTAGAGTAAGTAACATAGCCGGCCTCAAAGACCGCCGATGCACCACTAACCTGGGTTAGAAGTGAGGCAATCAAGCCTCCCGTGCAGGATTCGGCACAAGTCACCTTTAAGCCACGCTCCAATAGCTGCGCCACTAGAACCTCGCCCATGCTCTGCTGATCATCCGTCACCACATGCTCACCAAACAACTCGCGCATGCGCGCTTCCCACTGAGGCAATAAAGCATGATGCTCACGCTTCTCAACCTGCAACTTTAGCTCCAACAGCGGTAACGAGGCGCGAAACCCCAGTTCTAGTGCTTCAGGCCAGTCGGGGCAGTTATCTTTGATTTTTTGTTGCAGGCTCGACTCACCAATACCGAACAGTCGTAATCGGATACGTTTTGCTTCATAGGTATCCGATGCGAGATGCCGCAAGGTCGGCAGTATTTCCTTATCCAACATCAAGGCTAGCTCGGGCGGTACTCCCGGAGTACATATTACCGTACAGTCGCCTAGTGGGGCGCGGAAGCCAACCGCCGTGCCGTTACCGTTCGGAACCAATTCAACGCCCTGAGGGAGCATGGCCTGTTTACGATTTGCCTCGTTGAGCGGGTAATTACGTTTCGCGCACCATGCGAGCAAGTGCTCGAGTGCCCCTTCGTGTTCGACAAGCGACACCCCCATCACCTCTGCAAGGGCCTGCGCGGTCAGATCATCAGCCGTCGGCCCCAGGCCACCGTTCACCAATAACACGTCTGAACAGGCGCTAAGGCGACGCATTTCAGCGCACAATAGCGCCAGCTCATCGCCAACGGTTGATTTAACGCGGATCTTCAAGCCAATTTCGGCTAGCTTTTCGGCCATCATCACCGAGTTGCTATCAACAATGTCTCCGGTCATTAATTCGTTACCGGTTAACAAAATGGCTACGCTTGCTGGCTTTTGCATGATCTTTCCTTTTTTGTCCCGGCTTAGCCTTTCAACATCGACGCCAGTTCTTCGGAGCGCCGTGCGGCAGCGTCTATCGCCCCGTCAAAAAGGCCTTTCAGGTCGCCAGCTTCAAGCGCTTCAATTGCGCGTTCGGTGGTACCCCCCGGTGACATCACATTGCGCTTCAGCTGCCCCGGCTCCAAGGTACTCTGCAACACCATTTCTGCGGCTCCCAGCACGGTTTGTGCAGCTAATTTGCGTGCCGTGTGTGCTTCAAGGCCTTGCTTGACTGCAGCGGCTTCCATGGCTTCGATCAGGTAAAAAACATAAGCGGGGCCACTCCCCGACAAGGCAGTTACCGCATGCATCAAGGTCTCGTCTGAGACCCATTCTGTCAACCCGATGGCGGCAAAAAGCTCTGTTACTAACTGCCGTTGCTGCGCATCTACCTTGTCATTAGCAAACAAGCCGCTGGCGCCTTTGAGAACCAGAGCGGGAGTATTTGGCATACACCTAACGATCGGAAGCGCTTTCCCTAACCAAGACTCAATGGTAGGAATTTCAATACCCGCGGCAATAGAAATAACAAGCGGCCGGTGGCCCAAAGCGGGAGCAAGCGCTTCGCTAACAGCCTGCAAGACTTGCGGCTTCACACATAACACCACGATATTTGCATCCTGTACAGCACGCTGGTTATCGGCTTCCACATGGATGCCCAAACTCTCAGCCAGCTCGCTTCGCCGCTCCGCAGAAGGGTCGGTCGCGGTAATTTCTCGGGGGTCGACGCCTTGTTTGATCAAGCCGCCAATAATACTCGTGGCCATATTGCCCGCACCGATGAAGGTCAACTTGCTTAGGCTCATTTGTTTCTCCGTCATAATATAAATCTGTTACGCGCTCAACGCCGTAATACGCTGCTCGAGCAGAGAATGCTACGGCATTCTAGCGCCAAATAACGCGGTACCGATGCGCACCATGGTAGAACCGCACTCTATTGCAGCCTCCAAATCACCCGACATACCCATCGATAAGGTATCTACTGTCCCATAGCGTGACTTTAACTCATTAAACGCCTGATGCATCAGTCCGAAACACCGCCGCAGCTCAGCATCTGGCTGATCCGCTTTTGGTATGGCCATCAGACCTCTAAGGCTAAGATTCGGCAGCGAGACTATCTTCTCTGCCAAGTCTGGGAGGACTGCCAAAGTAACACCCGACTTGCTCTCTACGTCGTTGATATTCACCTGAATGCAGACCTTGAGTTCAGCGTCATCAGGATCACGCTGAGCGCTCAAACGCTGGGCAATCTTTAATCGATCGACGCTGTGAACCCAATCAAAGTGGCTTGCGATGGGCTTGGTCTTGTTCGACTGTATCGGTCCGATAAAGTGCCATTCCAAACGTTCAAACTCACTGGGGCCCAACAAAGCAAGCAGCGCCTGCTGTTTTTCAAGGGCTTCTTGCAGGTAGTTTTCACCAAAGCGAAAAACGCCAGCGCGGTAAGCCTCTAGCAAGGTTTCGGCTTGCTGTGTTTTGCTCACCGGTAATAGGGTGATCTCATCTACAAGGCGTCCCGCCGCTTTTGTGGATTTTTGTATTCTTTGACTAACGTTCTTGAGGTTGTCTGCTATGCTGAACATGATGTCATTCAATCAGTTATCGAGGGTGACGCGCGAGCCAGCGCCTTTCGGGCAAGAGCTGCAAACCGCCGTCATTTGAGCAAAAACAAGACACATTCACAACCTTTAAGACTGCACTCCCTAGAGGATAAACATGGATATTACTGAGCTATTGGCTTTTTCTGCCAAACAAGGGGCTTCTGACTTACACCTATCTGCCGGCTTACCGCCGATGATACGGGTCGATGGCGATGTACGCCGAATTAATTTGCCCGCCATGGAACACAAAGAAGTACATGCGTTGATTTATGACATCATGAATGACAAACAGCGCAAGGACTTTGAAGAATTTCTGGAAACCGATTTTTCGTTTGAAGTTCCCGGCGTTGCACGCTTCAGGGTCAATGCCTTCAACCAGAACCGGGGTGCCGGCGCCGTATTTCGTACCATCCCCTCCAAAGTATTGACCATGGAAGATCTTGGCATGGGTCAGGTGTTCAAAGACATTGCCGAAGTACCACGCGGCCTGGTATTGGTGACCGGCCCAACCGGTTCGGGTAAATCAACCACCCTGGCAGCAATGATTGACTACATTAACGACAATCGTTACGACCATATCCTCACCATCGAGGACCCTATCGAATTCGTTCACGAAAGCAAAAAGTGTCTGCTCAACCAGCGTGAAGTACACCGCGACACACTGGGCTTTAACGAAGCATTGCGTTCTGCCCTGCGGGAAGACCCCGATATTATACTGGTTGGTGAGCTACGAGACCTTGAAACGATCAGACTGGCCCTGACCGCGGCAGAAACCGGGCACTTGGTATTCGGCACCCTGCACACCACCTCGGCAGCCAAAACCATTGACCGGGTTGTTGACGTATTCCCCGCTGAGGAAAAATCCATGGTGCGATCCATGCTGTCCGAGTCACTTCAAGCCGTTATCTCGCAAACACTGCTGAAGAAAAGCAATGGCGGACGGGTCGCAGCCCACGAGATCATGATTGGTTCTCCTGCGATTCGAAACCTTATTCGAGAAGATAAAGTCGCGCAGATGTATAGCGCCATCCAAACCGGTGCTTCTATCGGCATGCAAACTCTGGATCAGTGTCTGCAGAACCTGCTTAGCAAAGGTTTGATCACTCGTGAAATTGCGCG
>JBFJVR010000115.1:0-7569 GCA_041624095.1 Oleiphilaceae bacterium | reverse complement strand
TTGGGGTCAATTTCGCCCCAATCACCAGCACGTGCGTGCGTTTCAACACCCTGACACAAAGCGGCGAGACGTTCGGCTCCAATATTACGGCAACTCCCTTTTAGACTGTGAATATGAAGAATAAACGCTGGGTCCGGCTCGCCGTTCAGCATGCTAGACATGCGATTGAGCAATTCGAGACTGTTCGTTTGGAAGCTGTTAAATAAGGCAGCGAGCTCCTCTGCCATAATCAGCTCCAATTCATCAATTACTTCCTGATCAAGATGTGGTGTGTCCATAAGGACGTTCCTTTACTAGCTAAACTTTTTCGTCCAAGGCCCAACGATAGCAAGCCTTTACTTTATTTTCCTCGGGCACATATTCAAGCGAACTGCAGATACGACGGACCAGGGGCAAACCTCTACCCGAGTAAACAGTTTCTTTGGGAAATTCCTTGCTCACTGAGTCAAAATCAAAGCCTGCTCCACTATCCGAAACGGCAATCACTAACTCCCCTCCGCCGTCTCGTGCCCAGTGCTCTACCTCCACCCGAATCCATTCCTGATCTATGTGCTGTAAGCGCTCGGCTCGCAAGGCATAGTATTTTCTGAAACCCGCGGAGTCAGACTTCATGCTTGAATCAAGCTTTAATAAGCCATGCTCTATGGAATTGGACACCAGTTCGGCAAAAATAGTGTAGACATTTTGATTATGCGCCTGCAAGCCCGGCACGACGAGCGCCCACTGCAAAAGCAGCGGCACCGGGTTGAAGTCAACAATGCTTTGCCGGCGAAGCTCATAAGAAAACGCCCAGTCCTGTGCTCCCGTAGACACGCCCGAGAAACGTAAGGGGTCTTTACTGGGAACAGACTCTGGCGGCAGCATCGTCAACTCAGCCATTGTCAGGTCATCTTCCCGTGCCAGGTTCTCACTAAAATCCTGTGCAGCACCCAATAAGTCATCGAAAGCATTTCGCTTATCTCCTTGCTCCAAAAGCGAAACCAGTTTTTCTTGCCCGAGCATTTGCCCTGCCGGGTTACGCAACTCGGTAATTCCATCAGACCAGACATAAACCTTGTCGCCCAGCGACATTTCGTAGGCACGCATGCCCGGCAAAAACTGATCACTTGGCAGAATACCTAGTGGCAAATAATCGGCAGGATGACGTACAAGCTCACCGCTCTGGCGCTTCAACACGATATCAGGCATACCGCCATTCCACAACTTAACCCTTTGTTTTTTATAGCTTATATCAATTAACGAAGCACAACAAAAAAAACCTACGGGCAGGATTGCTTTGAGCTTTTGATTAATTTCAGCAAGCACACTTTCGCTGCCAAAACCCTTCGCAATCATACTGTAAAATATTTCCGACACGGGCATAGCACCAATCGCTGCCGGTAGGCCATGCCCGGTAAAATCCCCCAGAAAAACCACCAGCCCGCCCGAAGGTTTCCGGCTGGCCAGCAAGACATCACCATGGAATATCGACATAGGAGATAGCAAATAACGAATATTAAGCTGGTCGAGGCAACCCATGTGCGCAATGTTGTCGAATACTTTCTTGGCAAGCTCCTGCTCGCGCCTGAAATGCTCATTTGCCTTAGCTATTTTATCGCGCTGCTGCTGCAAGGTGCGGTGCATAAGCACCATGCGTTTATAAACCGTGATTTTGGCTGCTATTACAATGGGTTTATAGGGCTTGGCAAGAAAATCATCGCCCCCGGATTCCAGGCTGGAAGCTAGAAACTTCTCGTCATTGAGGCTGGTTAGAAACAAAACAGGAACAAAGTTTTCGCCCGCTAGAGCCTTAATACGCCTGGCGGCCTGCAGGCCATCCACAAGGGGCATCATCACGTCCATGAGCACAATGGCGGGTAATTCGCGCTGAAACGCATCAATGGCTTGCTGCCCGTCCGCAGCGAGCACGGTACGATAGCCCTCTGCCCTGACAATGCGATCCAGGAGCATCCGATCGGGCTCGCTGTCTTCAGCAATAAGAATTTTAAAATTAGATGGCAGCATGGCGCGAATAAATTAATCCGCTAGCTAATCTGAAATAGCTGTTCGAAATTGGATATTTTGAAGATTTTCAACACTTCGGGGTTGCACTGCGTAATCTGGATATCCGCTTCACTGCTGCCCACATGGTCGCGTAAAAGTAATAACATGCCCAAGGCAGAACTATCCAGATAACTGGCTTCGCTCATATCGATAAGGTAGCTTTTCACACCCTTTCCCGCCTGCTCATAGGCTTCACGAAAGTCATGATGGGAGCTAAAATCGAATCGCCCGCTCACCTTTATGATTAGAGTTTCACCGTTCGGTGAACATTCGCTGCTTATTGACATGGATGTGTCCTGTTTATTCCTGTGGATAGTAAGCCCGACAAACTACTAGCCCGATTCGCTAAACCGGCATATTCATTTAGCTTAAACGGTAAGTCCGACTTTTGCCAAAACCTGAGGAAACTTTTCAGCGTTTGCTGCTAAACCGGCGACCGGTGAAATCGTCTTGCATGCGTTTTTCTTCCATTTTTTCCGCTGCAATGCGCTCTTGATTACGATACTTCTCTACCAGCTCTTGCAGCGCGCGCGACTTATCGCGAAACACCAGCCAATCCGCCTTTTTGTGATCGAACTGCTGCTGGGCATTAGCGACAACATTATTTTGCTGTTCAATCGCACCTTCGACCTGACGGGTGAATTGTTGATAGGACTGAATTTTTTGCATATCGACCTGGCCCTGAAGCTGCTGCTTCAGTTCATCGATGTACTGGCGGTGGTATTGCTTAAGACTATCCAGCTGCGCCGTTTGCTGGTCTAGATACTGACGACTCCGCTGGAGCTCATCCATCGCTGCCTGCTCTTTGCGCGCCGCAAGCTGTGCTACCAACTCAAGGCGCTGGGATTTAGTCGTCATATTAGATCTCTGTTAAGGCTGGTCACCACGCTATTCTGTTGCTCCGTTTTGCTCGCGCGACGGAGCGATTGTGTTACGCAATTGTGAGACCGATACTTCTGCCGATGCTTGCTCTTTGAGACCCTGTTGAAGAAACTGCTTCATTCTATCTATACGCTCTATCGCAAAATCCGTTTGCGGGTCGGCACCACGCACGTATGCACCAACACTTAATAGATCTTTAGCCTGCTGGTAACGTGCATAAAGCTGTTTAAATCTCTGAGCCTCACTCAGGTGCTCGGCAGGTATCACATGAGGCATAACCCGGCTTATTGAAGCCTCAACGTCGATTGCAGGGTAGTGACCTTCTTCTGCCAGTGCCCGTGACAACACAATATGGCCATCAAGAATCGCCCTGGCAGCATCGGCGATGGGGTCTTGCTGATCATCCCCCTCGGTCAACACCGTATAAAATGCCGTGATAGAACCACCACCAGGCTCGCCATTACCCGCTCTTTCGACAAGTTGCGGAATTTTCGAAAACACCGAGGGCGGATACCCTCTGGTCGCGGGTGGTTCGCCCACCGACAAGGCAATTTCGCGTTGCGCCTGCGCATAACGCGTCAACGAATCCATCAGTAATAGTACTCGTTTACCCTGGTCGCGAAAATATTCCGCGATGCGCGTCGTTAGCATTGAGGCTCTTAAGCGCATAAGTGGCGAATCATCTGCGGGCGAAGCGACCACCACCGCACGCGCCAAACCTTCCTCACCAAGGATATCTTCAATAAACTCTTTGACCTCCCTCCCTCGCTCACCGATTAAACCGACAACAACTACATCCGCATCGGTGAAGCGCGTCATCATTCCGAGCAACATACTTTTACCGACACCGCTGCCGGCGAACAGGCCAATTCGCTGCCCGACACCGACCGTTAACAAACCATTAATCGCTTTAATTCCCACATCGAGAGGCCGACGAATAGGCGCTCTGGCCAGTGGATTAATAATATTACCGTTAAACGAAATATACTTTTCGGCCTCGATCAGGCCTTTCCCATCGAGTGGGTTTCCTGCACCATCGAGCACGCGCCCAAGCAAACCCCAGCCAACCGGAATCTCACTATCGCTTTCTGCCGGGGTCACCAACGCTCCCGGCTTTAAGCCGTCACTGTTTGTCAGCGGCATCAAAAACGTTCGTTCATCATCGAAACCGACTACTTCAGCCTCTATCAACTGGCCTCCCGCGCCATGGATAACACAGCGATCCCCGACAACTGCCTGACATCCTACCGCTTCGAGCGTCAAGCCAACCATTCGCGTCAGGCGGCCACTTATTTCAGGCTCAATCTGACTCGGCACGCCTTGGGCAAAACTATGCAATTGATTCAGAATCGAATCAGACATCGGGCAAATCCTTGTCACCAGGCTCAGGACTGTCATCTGCTTCAGGACTGTCATCAGGTTCAGGCTCGGTGAGCTGCGCCGAAGGGGGAGCACCGGACTCAGCACCTGAATCTGTTTCGGATTCCACTGGCACATCAGTGCTCGCCTGCCCGGCCAATTCTTGTTCACCGCCCCTTACCTCGGTAGCCACGGTTTCGGTTTCGGTTTCGGTTTCGGTTTCGGTTTCGGTTTCGGTTTCGGTGTCTGGCACTGTCGCTTCTGCTGACGTCGTATCGGCATCCTGTGTGCCGTCAATGGCCTCGCTGTGCGCATCAAGCTCTGGCTTCGCTGCTAATTCGTCCTCAGCGGCCTTGAGTATATCGGCGGGGTAATCACTGAGTTCGTCCAGCGTATCGGGTGAGTCGACAAGGCCGCTACTTCCTTCGCCTGCATTGGCGCTAAGCAGCATCGTGTGAACGGCCTTTTGAAAACGTTTTTCGATGGTGTAATCCAGCTGCTGACTGCTACTCTCAACGATACAGCCACCCGCAGAAATATCGTCTCTGGCAATGAGTTCTACCTCGGAGTGAAACGCTTTAATCGCTTCTTGCGCAAACAGAATATCGGCTTGATTCAGCAATACCCTCAGGCCCTTTGAACCTTTAGGTACAAGGTCGAGCACGCCCTTCAACACTGACTTTAGCTGACTCGAATCCAGACTCAATTCTCGGTGTATGACTGATCGCGCCAAAGCAAGCGAAACGTTCAGCAAGGCTTGGCTGACCTGTTGCTCCTGTTCGGCAACCGGATTAGCCAACGCCTGCATCACTGAGCCAAGGCGAGCTACAGTTTGGGTGATTTCGCTTTCTCCATCCTTGCGACCAAGGGCAAGCCCCTCTTGGTAACCTTCTTTCTTGCCGATTTCCAAGCCTTCTTGCCGACCTGCTTCGAGCCCGTCTTTCACCCCTTCCTGAAAGCCATCTTCGTAGGCCTGTTGGCGGATTTTTTCGATATCATCGGCGGTGAGTGGTTTGATTTTCTCCGCCACCGCCCTGCTTTGCCTCTTCGCCTCGCCACCTCCTCCTAAAGAAGGTAGCTCCCAGCGTTCATACGCACTGAGCTCACTGTCAGGTATGCGTTTTGGCCGATCGACCATATCAGGTTACCTAAATCATTTCTTCGCCAGAACCGCCCAGGGAAATTTCACCCGAATCAGCCAAGCGTCGAGCAATGGTAAGAATGTCTTTCTGCGCGGACTCCACTTCACTAATCTTGACCGGCCCTTTGGCTTCGAGGTCATCACGCAACAGCTCCGCAGCACGCTTGGACATATTTTTGAATATTTTTTCTTGCAGTTCGGTGTCTGCACCTTTAAGTGCAATAATCAATACCTCCGAAGACACTTCGCGCAAGAGAGTTTGAATGCCTCTGTCGTCTACATCCTTGAGGTTCTCAAATACAAACATCAGGTCTTCTATTTCAGTCCCAAGGTCAGAATCAATCTCCTTAATGCTATCCATCAAGTCGCCTTCAATAGACGTATCCATAAAGTTCATAATTTCTGCCGCGCATTTCACCCCACCAATTTTACTGGTTTTCGTCGCTGCATTACCCGAGAACTGCTTTTCTAGAATATCGTTTAATTCCTGCAGCGCCTGGGGTTGTATTGTTTCAAGTGAAGCCACACGCATCATTACATCCAGGCGCACCTTCTCATCGAAAATAGCAAGTACTTCAGCAGCTTGGTCGGGCTCAAGATAAGATACAACGATGGCCTGAATCTGCGGGTGCTCATAGCGGATCAACTCAGCGACAGCTCTGCCGTCCATCCATTTCAGCGTATCCAGACCAGTGGTGTTTCCTCCCACGAGTATACGGTCAATCAAGCTGGCGGCTTTGTCTTCACCCAAGGCTTCGTTCAGCATATTTTTAATATACTGGTCGGAGCCAATACCCATACCTGTTTGCGAGCCGACCGTTTCCAGGAACTGCATCATGACGCCTTCGACCTGATCTTGCGTCACATTCTGTAAGGCTGCCATCGAGGTACCTACGCGCTGCACCTCCTTTGGCCCCATATGCTTGAGTATTTGTGCCGCATCAGCTTCACCCAAACTCATCAACAGGATTGCTGCCGCATCAACCTTCGACAAGGGAGGTGCCGGTTTTTTATCTTCATCAGCCATCTTCATTTACCCACTGACGTATTACCTGTGCCACTCGGGCAGGATCTTCTGCTACCAAACCTTTGAGTGCGTTAATCTGTTTATCATACCCCTCAGACGCACCGGGTAAAAGAAACTCATCGGCTGCACTCAGGGTCACGCGCTCTCCTGCCTCGCCTTCTTCCATTGAATCAAGCTGCGCTAAGCCATCTTCATCACCCGCGAGGGCAAGCTCTTTGGCTTGCGCGCCACTTTGAGCCAGGTTTTTGAAGGTTGGTCTAATGACCGCGAAGATCACAATCAGCGCGCCAAGGAAGGCAACACCTTTCCAGACAGCATCCCAGAACCATCCTTGCTCCCATAGCTCAGGCTCAATCACCGGTTCTACAGTAAGCGGTGCGAAAGGCGTATTAATGACATTCACACTATCACCACGTGAGGCAGAATAACCGACAGCATTTCTCACCAGAATGGTTAAACGTTCCAGCTCGGTTTCGCTCCAGGGAGTAAAGCTTACCTCTCCGGTTTCAGGGTTAACTGAGCGAATGTCGTCAATTGCTACGGCTACAGTCAAGCGTTGCAAGCGTCCTTGCTGGTGCCGGGTATAGCTGATGGTTCGATCGACTTCGTAGTTTCGTGTAGTTTGCTTACGCAAATTGGTCGGCACACCGCCTTCGCCATTTGCACCCGCCCCTGCTAATTCAGGCGCGTTTCCACCAGCAGGGGGCTGGTTTGTCAGCGCCCCGGGAACGCCACCTTCAGCAGCCATCTGACGCTGCTCATTTAGTGTTTGCTCACTTCGTACCACTTGCATGTCTGGGTTAAACAGCTCTTCTGTCTCTTCGATGGCCGTAAAATCAACATCCGCAGAGACTTCCGACCTGAACCGCCCAGACCCTACGACCGGCTCTAACATACTGGCAATGCGGTTGTTCAATACTGACTCTATTTTTCGGGAATATTCAAATTCCCGTGCGACCATGCGGTCCTCTTCTGTTTCATCATTACGCGACAACAAGTTTCCGCGCTGATCCACTACAGTGACTTGCGACTTGTTCATCTCGGGTACGCTACCCGCAACCAGATTAACAATGGATTCAACCTGTTCACGCGAAACCGCCGACATCGACGAAGTTTC
>JBFJVR010000114.1:0-7596 GCA_041624095.1 Oleiphilaceae bacterium | reverse complement strand
TACTTGTGTTGTTTTTGTTTTTCCCGCGTATTTCACCACTATGGACGATGCCGTTTAAAACCCAGACGGCTGTGAGTGGCTTGAGTGATAGCATGACGCCCGGGGATATATCCCGGCTTAGTAAGTCTTCTGAGCGAGCCTTCAGGGTGAGTTTTACTGGTTCCTTGCCGGCGAAGCATACGCTTTATTGGCGAGGCCTGGTTCTTGATCAGTTTGACGGAAAAACATGGCGTGCAGGTGGCCAAACAAATGTGAGCCGCCGTCGGAGTTCTAAAATAGATTTGGGGCGTTTCTTCGAGTCCTCTGACGAAAGCTATGAGGTAATGTTGGAGCCATCAAACCAAAAGTGGGCCTTCGCACTAGAAACATCCGACGCGCTCAGCAGTAATTTGGTGGCAAGGGATATGGGGCGTTTCGAGCTGAAAAGCGAAGCGATACAGCCGACCCATTACAAAATGAAATGGACTAGATCGCCTACTGAGTTAGTTGGGCTGGTAACAGCCTTGCCCACTCAGGTGAGCCTGCGCAACAAAGCGCGTGAGTCGGGGCTGGAGTGGCGAGATTTACAGCTTCCCCAAAAGGGAAATCCAAAGACTCGTGCCTTAGTAGAATCTCTCAGGCATGGCCGTTCGGATCAAGAGTTGGTGTCTACTCTTATGCAGATGTATCGGGATCAGGCATTTTTCTATACCTTGAACCCGGATCCGCTAGGGGATGATTTTGTCGATGATTTTTTGTTTGCTACAAAACGTGGTTTTTGCGCGCACTATGCGGGCAGTTTGGCATATATGCTCCGGCTTGCAGGGATTCCGGCGCGGGTAATAGTCGGGTATCAGGGCGGGGAGTTTAATTCGTCTGGCGCTTATCTGATTGTCCGGCAACTGGATGCCCATGCCTGGGTAGAGGCGAAGTTACCGGGTGAGGGTTGGGTAAGGTTGGACCCGACAGCAATGGTTGCCCCGGAGCGCATACTAGAGGGGCTTGAAAACTCATTAACAGCGAATGAACTAAACGACACCTCCTTTGCGTCACCGGTATATCGCTTTAAGGCGCTAAGCTGGATTAGGTTGCGTTTTGACCAGTTGGGTTATCAATGGCAAAAATGGGTTGTGAACTATAGCCAGTACAAGCAGTACTCACTTGTGTCATCTTTGCTGGGAGAGTACAGTCTGGTGCGGATTGGAGTAGGGCTCGTGGCTGCGCTCTTGCTGGTTTCTGCTACGGTGATTTACTGGCAATGGAAGCGGCGTGTTCACCACCTCCAGAGCGCAGAAAAAAGCTACTTGCGCTGCTTGTTTGTCATGCGTATGTTTGGCTACCAGCGATCCCCGGGTGAAACGCCACGAACATTCCTGCAACGGATCGAGGGCGACGCGCCCAAATGGCTCGTTAAATACACCAGGCGCAGGACTAACGGCTTGGAACAGCATTATTCGTCCAGATAGTAGATGTTTAATAATATAAGGTAGTTTTAAAGTGAGTGTTTTCCCTTGGCAACAGGCAGCGTGGCATCATCTCAGTGAGCAGATAACTAGCGGCACTTTGTCACACGCTTTGTTGTTTTCCGGCCCCGCCGGGAATGGCTTGGAGTCTTTTGCTCAAAGCCTAGCGCACCGTTTGTTGTGCGACAATGCGTCCGGGCATGATCCGGCCTGCGGCCAATGTAAGCAATGCCGCTTGATAGACGCGGATACCCATGCCGACATTGTGAGTGTGACGCCGGAAGAAAAAAGCTCGGTTATCAAAGTCGATGCGATTCGTCGCTTGGTCGAATTTTTCAATGCCTCTAGCCAGCAGGGTGGGCGTAAAGTTGCGCTTATTTATCCCGCCGAAGCGCTTAACGTAAATGCGGCGAATGCCTTGCTGAAAACCTTGGAAGAGCCTACGCCTGACTCCGTGCTGATACTGGTAAGCGGCAATCCCGGCAGGCTGCTCCCAACTAGTCGCTCACGTTGCCAGGTGCTGGAGTTTGCCATACCGGATATTAATACCACGCGCGATTGGCTTATGTTGGACGATGCCATTTCGTCCGGCTCTGAGTCAGCCCTAGACGCGGTAATCAGTATGGCAGCAGGTGCCCCTTTGCTGGCTAAAGAGTATATGTTAAATGACGCCGGAGCTGAGGTAGAGAAAATGCAGCAGGAGCTGGCTGCAGTGCTGAAACAGGAGCTGGGCAGCTCCGCTGTTGCGGATCGCTGGTCGGATGATTTAGCGCTCAAAAGGGTACACTGGATGATTCAATGGCTTGAGCAGATCATTCGCTATAAGGCCAGTAACAACGAGCGGTATCTGCAATACAGCCCGATGCAGAAAATGTTTGTTTATCTTGCAGATAAGGCTAGTCCTGCCGAGCTTTACGCCTTGTACGATGAGAGCCGACAGCAAGCCGGTTTGTTAGCGGGGCCTAGCAACCCAAACCCCGCGTTACTGTTCGAGAGCTTGCTATTCGGCTGGATGTCGCTTATGAGGCGGAGAGCGAAAGCAGGGGATTAAGGCTTATGTTGCAATCAATTACGCAAACAAGGCAAAACTCGACTTCTACCCTATACTAGTTAAATGTAATCAATCATTTAGGACGAAAAGAATTTATTATGTCTGCAGGATTTGGCGCCCGTAGTGGCATTCTAACGCTTACCATAAAAGACAAAGCCGTACTTTACGCAGCCTACATGCCCTTCATTAAAAACGGTGGTTTGTTTATTCCTACTGCGAAGAACTACCATCTCGGCGATGAGGTCTTCCTGTTGCTCAACCTGATGGACGAGCCGGATAAAATACCGGTTGCAGGTAAAGTGGTTTGGGTTACTCCAAAGGGAGCTCAGGGAAATCGTGCAGCAGGCATCGGGGTTCAGTTTAATGCTGAAGATGAGACTGCGAAGAACAAGATAGAAACGTATCTTGCTGGCTCGTTGAGTTCCGACCGCCCGACGCATAGTATGTAGAGCTAACTGGCTATACTGTTCAAGCGCATTTAACACTACATAAGCGAAGTATCTCGATGTACATAGATTCCCATTGCCATCTTGACCGGCTGAAACTCGACCCCTATGGCGGTGATTTGTGCGGCGCCATCGACGCAGCAAGGCAAAATCAGGTTGAACGCATGTTGTGCGTAGCGATCGATCTCGAACATATAGAAGCAGTTTTATCGATAGCCGATACCTACCCCGAAGTTTATGCATCGGTGGGTGTGCACCCAACGAGCGACGACGTTGAAGAACCCGACGTGGAGCGTTTA
Source organism: Oleiphilaceae bacterium (assembly GCA_041624095.1). GTDB lineage: Bacteria > Pseudomonadota > Gammaproteobacteria > Pseudomonadales > Oleiphilaceae > PZPK01. The sequence goes on along the minus strand of JBFJVR010000114.1, from coordinate 4,358 downwards.
CTTGATCTCTCTCGTCGCAGCAAAGTCGTTGCAATTGGCGAAACCGGACTCGATTATTTTTACGGTAAGGATTCCAGGGAGATACAACTAGCGCGATTCAGAACGCATTTACTCGCCAGCAATGAATGCCGAAAACCGGTTATTGTACATACCCGTGATGCCAAAGAAGACACCCTGAGTCTTATTCAAGAAATTGCTGATCCAAGTGTTGGGGGGGTTCTTCATTGTTTTACTGAAGATCTGGATATGGCGCTTCGGGCGATAGACTTGAATTTTTATATTTCGTTTTCAGGGATTGTTACTTTCAAAAATGCTAAAGAGCTACAAGAGGTAGCTCGCCAAATTCCCCTGGAGCGGATGTTGATCGAAACTGATTCGCCATATCTTGCACCTGTGCCGTATCGGGGAAAATCAAATGAACCAAAGTATGTGCCCGAAGTAGCACGTTTTATAGCAGAACTGCGTGAATCCACTGTCGAAGAAATTGCCAGCGAAACGGCAAATAATTTTAATCGTCTGTTTGGGCTACCCCCAGTAGCAAGCGCAGGTTAAGTGGATTTACTACCCTTTACGCAAAATACCCATCGGCTCACACTTGCTGGCTTGAAGAATGAGAACGCTAGTGGCAGCCCGGTGATCGCACTGCACGGTTGGCTCGATAACGCGGCGTCATTTCTTCCGCTTGCGGACTATATGAGCCTAGAAAGGCCTTTCTATGCCCTTGATTTGCCGGGGCATGGTTTAAGTGAGCACCGGCCCGCGAGCGCCCAGTATCACCTGGTAGACAATGTCGTCGATATCCTCGCTTTTATTGAAGCGATTGGCGCGCCGTCTAAGGTGACGCTCATAGGCCACTCAATGGGTGGTATAGTTTGTACCTTGCTGGCGGCATCACGCCCTGACCTTGTAGACCGTTTACTATTGCTAGACAGTCTGGGACCGCTCACTGATTCGCTCGAACAGGTGTTGCCGCAACTACGTAAAGCGGTTAAAAAGGCTGGCTTGTTTAAGCGCTCTAGTCTGACGGTTTACCCTGATGCGGATAAAGCGGCAAGGGTTAGAATGACCGGAGTAGGGCGTGTGAGCATGGAGGCCGCCCGCCTATTGGTGTCACGTGGCTTGAAGCCGGTTGAAGGCGGCTATAGCTGGACCAGTGATCCTCGCTTGATGGAACCTTCGCTGGTACGCTTTTCGGAGCAGCAGGTTGAAACGATTTACCGTGGCATAGAGTGTCCGGTAAGGCTGATTTGTGGCAATGCAGGCTATTTTTCGGACTATAAAAGTCTTGCTAAAAGACTGCAGTATATTCCGCAGCTCGATAAGCACCTTGTCGAGGGCGGGCATCATTTTCATATGGACGGCGACGTTAAAAAAACGGCAGAGTTGATTGATGAATTTATCTAGTATGTTTGCTTTTCTATTGCTTGCTGTAATGAGCCTAAGCGCTTGGGCTGAAGACCTTACAACGGGTCTGCCTGCTTATGATGGTGCACTTGTACTCGAAACCAAGGCAAATAACGAGGGTGTTCACCGAGTCGTATTGAGTGCTCCGCAACGAATCAGTAACGAGCTAAAGATAGAGAAACAGAAGTTGGCGCGTGGCACCCGCGTTAACCAGCTGCTCGAATTGACGCCGGGTTTTACCGAAAAAGACGCCTTTAAGTTTTATAAAGATTACCTTTCGACGAACGGCAGCTTAGAGTTTAGTTGTGAGCAGCGTGCCTGCGGTACCAGTAATTACTGGGCTAATGACATTCTGAATGATCGCAGGCTATATGGTCGTGATAGTGATCAGTACTATGTCGCTGGGCGTGTCGGTAGTGGTGCTGACGAATATTGGGTGTCAGCTTATATCGTTATGAACGGGCGTAAACACAGGTATGTCTATCTTACCGGAGTCAAGGCGCCGCTTACGCATTCGCACGCAGAGTGGTTTAAGGGGCGATATTTTAGTCAGCTGGACCTTGGCGAAGAGGACTTACAGTCGTTAAAAGATAGTCTCGTTGGCGAAGACACTGTAAACGTTTGGGTGGTAGGTTTTACCCAGGGTCATAGTGAACTGGCGGCTGAATCTGAGCTTAAGCAGGCAGACAAGCTGGCAGCTAGAGTGAAGACGGAGTTGGCCGCAGTTGCGGGGATCTCTGAAGCGCGCATTAAAACCTATTCGGCGGGGGCTTTCGCTCCACGACCACACCATATCACCACGCAAACGTGGTTTGGTATTTTTCTAAGGCCTCATTAGGCGCTTATTGACTTCGCACATAGCGCATAATCTCTGTATAATCAGCGACCTTTTTTGTGAGGACGCATTTCGTGCCTAGCTCGTTACTGACAATTGCAGATTTTATTCGTTATGCGTTCACGCGTATGAATCAAGCATCGGTCTATTTTGGTCACGGCAGCGATAACAGCTGGGATGAGTCCGTGCAGTTGGTGCTTCAGTCGCTTAGTCTGCCATGGGATTTCGATGCTCAATTGTGGTCTTGTCGCTTAACCGCCGAAGAACGCCAACAACTGCTGAGGAATATCTCGCTGAGGGTAGATGAACGGCAGCCACTGGCTTATATCACGCAACAGGCATGGTTTTGTGGTCACGCCTTCTTTGTTGACTCACGAGTGCTTGTGCCCCGGTCTCCTATTGCTGAGTTGATAGAAGCCGATTTTGCGCCATGGCTCGTTTCTCCGCCACGGCGAATTATAGACTTGTGTACCGGCAGCGGATGTATTGGCATCGCATGTGCGCTGCAATTTGAGTCGTCTGAGGTCGATTTAGTCGATATTTCACCCGAGGCATTAGAAGTAGCGGCGATCAATGTAGAAAACTATGGCCTGCAGGACCGCTGTGCGGTAATTGAATCGGATGTGTTTTCCGCTTACGAGGGCTATACGGGGCCGTTATACGATTTGATCGTGACCAACCCGCCATATGTCGATGAAGACGACCTTGCGTCGATGCCAGAGGAATACTCCAAAGAGCCGGCATTAGGTTTGGCAGCAGGGAGTGATGGTCTGGATATTATTCGCAGAATACTGCGAGAATGTGGGCCATTATTGGCCGATGACGGCGTGTTGATCGCAGAGGTTGGTAATAGTTGGGTGGCGCTTGAAGCGGCCTACCCGGATGTTCCCTTTGTGTGGATAGACTTTGAACGTGGTGGGCATGGCGTATTCGTGTTACCCGCCGCTGAAATTAAAAATAGAGATTGGTAGAACACTATGTCCGGTAATAGTTTTGGCAAACTTTTCACAGTGACGACCTTTGGTGAAAGTCATGGCAAGGCCTTAGGTTGCATCATCGATGGTTGCCCTCCTGGCTTGAAAATTTCAGAAGCTGATTTGCAACACGACCTGGATCGTCGCAAACCGGGCACGTCGCGTTATACCACACAGCGTAAAGAAGCCGATCAGGTGAAGATATTTTCTGGTGTTTTCGAAGGGGAAACAACGGGCACGCCAATAGGGCTGATGATAGAAAATACCGATCAGCGTTCGAAGGATTATTCGAATATTGCGGATACCTTCAGGCCAGCGCATGCCGACTACGCCTATATGCAAAAGTATGGGGTAAGGGATTATCGGGGCGGAGGTCGCTCATCAGCGCGCGAAACAGCGATGCGTGTAGCCGCTGGTGCGGTTGCGAAGAAATACCTTGCTGAAGAATATGGTATCCGGATATACGGCTATTTGTCGCAGCTTGGTCCGATTAAAGTCGAAACCATCGACACCTCTATCATCGAAGACAACCCGTTTTTTTGCCCCGATGCCAGTAAAATTCCCGAGATGGAAGCCTACATGAAAGCACTCGGCAAAGAGGGTAATTCTGTTGGTGCGAAGATATCCGTTATCGCTGAAGGCGTCCCACCGGGCTTGGGTGAGCCAATATTTGACCGTCTCGATGCCGAGCTTGCTCACGCATTAATGAGTATTAATGCAGTAAAAGGTATCGAAATAGGTGCCGGGTTCGGTTGCGTAGAGCAAAAAGGTACTGAGCATCGTGATGAAATGACACCGGAAGGTTTTCTGAGTAATCAGGCTGGCGGCGTGCTAGGTGGAATATCTACCGGCCAGGATATCGTTGCACACATCGCCCTGAAACCGACCTCGAGTATTAGGTTGCCGGGCAAAAGTATTGATCGCCATGGTAATCCTATCGAAGTGGTGACCCATGGCCGCCACGACCCTTGTGTTGGCATACGTGCCACGCCGATTGCCGAAGCGATGATGGCGTTGGTGTTGATGGACCATGCACTCAGGCACCGGGGCCAGAACGCCAATGTTAAACCCGAAACACCGCGTATACCGGGGCAGAAATAAGCACAGTGAAAGTTTCCGATTTTGATTTTGACTTGCCTGAGGCG
>JBFJVR010000113.1:0-7659 GCA_041624095.1 Oleiphilaceae bacterium | reverse complement strand
GTTTCATGCTTTGGGCCTTGGGTGCTGTTGATGCGGTTGCGCTTTTTTTTGCTTGGGCTTTTGTGGCTCTGCGGATTGTGCACGCGGTGATTCATACTGGCCAAAATGTGGTGGCTGTTCGTAAGAAGGTATTTATGCTTTCGACGTTCTTACTGGTGTGCATCTGTGGTTTCGTCGTTAAGGCTTTGCTTTTGACTCACTAAAACACCTGGATCAAGACAAGGTTCGTCAGAGACCCAGCGTACTATGTTGGACTACACAATAGGATTGGAGGAAACAATATGGATTACATAGATGGCTTTGTAGCGGCAGTACCAAGCGACAAAAAAGAGCAATATATCAAGCACGCGCTCGAAATGGCGCAGTGTTTCAAGGACTATGGAGCGACACGACTGGTTGAATGTTGGGGCGACGATGTGCCACAAGGTAAAACAACCTCATTTCCGCTTGCGGTGAAGTGCAAGGCGGGCGAAACCGTGGTGTTTTCGTGGGTCGTTTGGCCCTCTAAAGCGGTGCGCAATGAAGGGATAGAGAAGGTCATGCGCGATGAACGCATGAGCAACGAAATGAACCCAATGCCTTTCGATGGCAGCAGGCTTATTTATGGTGGTTTCGAAAAGATAGTCGAAGTGTGAGGGCGAAAAACGAGCGTGAGGAGTTAGCTGCTCACGCTCAACACTTCGTTAACTAAGCCAGGAAGGGCAGCAGTTTGGCCACCCGTTTTTTGTAATCGCGATACGCTTCGCCAAAGTCGCGCACTAAGTCCTTTTCTTCGAAGTACAGGCCAAGCAAAATATAAAAACTCATACCTAATGCTAACACCAAATGGTTCACCGTTGATTCGGGTACCGCCCAGATGCCCAGCAATACGCCGAGCTGTATAGGGTGGCGAACCACCTTGTAAAGTCCGGGTGTTTTGAAGGCCGGGTCGGGCATAGACTTTCCTACCAAGGGTAAGTAGGTTTGTTTTAGACCAAATAGTTCAAAATGGTCTAGTTGAAAGGTTGCTATAACTAGCAGTAACCACCCGCCAAAGCCTATCATTTGTACTGCGATAGACGGAACCTGAGCAGATATCTGCCATATCGACCCACCCATCGGAAGCCAGAAGTAGGCGATAATGGCAAGTGAAATTGCTGAGCCTAAACAGAAGGTGGCACGTTCCGCTGAGGCCGGCAAGAACGTCGCAAGCCATGCTTTAAAAGGTCGGCGGGCCATCACACTGTGTTGCAAACCAAACAAAGCGATGAGGAGTATGTTAAAGGCTAGTGCCGGTAGCAATGTCTGTTCGTTATTCTGTGTGTTGATCGAAACGGGTGCATAAATGCCCGATGAAAACAACACGAAGTAAGTTAATGAAAGCAGTGATGCGAAATAGCATATTAGCGAATAGATAAAGGCCACTGTGTTCTGGGCCAAGGACTGGGTTGTGTTGGCAGTTGTCATAATCGAATGCTCCTTTAATTGATCTGGACTAAGCGTATTAACTCGAAACATTGCTTAGCTGCGTTGTGATTGTTGGCGGATACTTAAGTGTTTGCATCACTACACAGCTTGCTTCGGCGGCTTTTAGCAGCGTATTTACCAGCCCAGGCTGAGTGTCTTTCTGTGTATCAATTTCGATAGATAGATGGATCTTCTGAAACCCGACAGCAATCGACGGTTCAAACTTTAAGGTTCCCCTTACATCTATTTCTGCAGACACGGTCACTTGCAAATGGGTAAGTTCGATAGATAATCGATTCGCGATGATGCGAATCGTGCTATCCATACAGCCCGCCAAGGCTGCACAAAGTAGCTCTCCCGGGACTGGTGCATCGTTGTCGCCCCCGACAGCCGGATGAACTCCCAAGGGAATGACAAGCCCTGCGACCTTGACGTCAGCGTGAAGAGGGTCAGCAATAACCGTGTTACCTTGGCCAGTAGTAGCCATATCGGTGATCCAGGCAGTCTCTGGGGCGTCGCGATATTGCTTCGCTAACCTGGCGTGTCGGTCGTTCATCACCGAGGTGAACTGCTTGGTGGTTTGGTGTGCCTTAGATTTTATGCTTGTTGATGTGTTCATGGTTGCGTCCTTTAGATTAGTTAGGTTTCTATCTAAAGGCGCTAGTTTTATTGTGGCATATGCCATGTTGTAGCTAGCGTTTCGTCAGGGATAAAGTCAGGTGAGCCAAAGCGTGTCGTTGCGGGGAGAGTATGAGCAGTAGTTACCGGTATTGATTGCAGAGTCCAGATGCTCGGCTAAATCGGGCGAAGCTACTTCAATCTTCCTAATAGCGCTGCGAATGCGAGCTGCAACGGCTTTACGGGCTTTCTCTGTAGTGTGATTAAAGCGGCGGAGTCGGCCGCTCAGGCCAACACTTTGTTTTAGCGCGGCGATGATATGTTCTTCTTCGTTATCCAAGGCCAGATAATGGCTATCGTCCGCACTTGCTGCAGCAAGTGCTTTCTCTTCGCTTATTTCGAGCAAGCGGCGCTGATACTCACGGATAGACAGCTCATCGGATACCTCCGACTGTGATTCTTGTGGTATGGCTTGCCCACCCCTTACCATATCGTTTACGTGGATATCCTGGCGTTTATGGCGAATCAGCAGCGCAATATCGTTCAGTCCCCGCGAGTCCTTAATATGCGTCGTCCGGCCAGCATAGGAAAGCGCCCAGATAGCGCCGTTTTTTCTAAACTGGTTGTGCTCATTAGGGGCGACATCGGCACAGGTAGGGCCCGTAAAGCTTAAAATTTCTTTTATCACATCGTTTGTACTCGCCCCCAGCCACGGAACATGTGACTTACCGGCAATACTCACAAATTGCGAATCGGGGAGTAGCGCAGCCAGCCTTCTTCCGGCGTCAAAGGGTACTGTTTTGTCCTGAGAGTGGTGAATAATAAGTGACGGAACCGAGACCCGGCCAGCGGCTTCGGCGGCATCCATGCTAAACGATAGCCTGAGTAGGGAGGCCGCCATCTCTGCGCTTGCTGATAGTTTATGGATCTTACTCATCTGCGCGCGTGTTCCCGGGTCCATGTCGGGGTCAAATAAATCCAGAATCGCCTTCGCGCCAAGGCCCCAGTGTGCAGAAACCAGTGAACACAAGGCGTGTTGTATTTTCTCGTCGCTCAGCGTTAGGCCATTCGCGTAGGAGTCTACGAAGATGATGTGCTTTACTCGTTCTGCCTGAGTTTGTGCGTAAGCAATACAGGGCGGGCCTCCGCAAGACACGCCGAGCAAGGATACTTCCTCAAAGCCCAGGTGCGTGATTAACTCACTGAGTGTAGCTACTTCGTCTTCGAGACTAAAGTCATCCCGTTTTCGGTCGCTTAATCCAACGCCGGGCCTGTCGTACCTGACAATAGTAAAATACTCACCAAGCTTAAGGAAAAAATCCTTGTATGCGTCGATGCTCCAATCCAGTTCAATATGGCTTACCCACCAAGCAGGCACGATTAATACTGGGCCCTGACCATGTACTGCGTAGGCAATGCTGTTGCCATTATTCTTGGTGAAAAATTTAACGCTGGGTTTTTGGTCACGCATAGTGAAGTTTGTCATTTGGCGATGTGGGGTTTGATAGTAGCACCTTTTTCTATAGCGTGGCTTTGGCTTCTATGGCTTGGCTCTGGCAGCCGCAAAGCGAGGCAGGGCTGAGTACTTAATAAAAATGCACTTAAGCGTAAATATGCACGATTTTTCTCTCTTAGTGTCAAAAGCGTTCGACATGTCTTGAGTAAACACTTTTACTACAGCCTTGTTTTGAAGCCTTCGCCCAAAAAGCACAGAAATAATAAGCGAGGCTTGCCGCGATATTCTTTCGCGGCGCATTGTGTCGCCATAATTGGTAACGTCAAGCTTGGTAAATAATAAGGAAGCCGAGAAATGGAAAGTCCGTCTGAGTTTAAAGATCAATATGAAGTGCTAAAAAAAGAAGTGGATTTGCTGCAAATAGCCGTAATGAGCGCCAAAACGCCGTGGTACAAAAATATTCCGATTATTGTTTCGGTGATTGCCTTGCTGTTTTCGTTCGGCACAACATATGTATCTAATCAGCGAATCGAGGCGCAGGATATTCAGGCGCTCAAGACGGAGTTGCGGAGTATGCTGCAGCAATTGTCGACCTTGCCTTCGAAGAACTTTGAGATGAACAAGAAGTATGCTGGCGACCCAACTGCCGTGGCTTTCATTGGCGGGCAACTCAATCAAGAAAATTCATTATTGGCATATCAGGCGGCAGACTTGATCGAACGTCTCCCTAGTGACAAGGTTACCGCCATTGAAATCTACAGTGTGGCAGTTGCCTTACAAAGCTCCTACGAAGTTCAGAAAGCCTATGAAATGTACGGGCTGTCTTACGATTTGGCTGCAGATATGAACACGGCTGTTGCAGCGAAGCGGGGTATAGCAAATACGCTTTATCAACTCGGGCAACCTGAAGCCGGCAGGGTACAGTTTCAGGATGCCTTGAATATATTTGCACGATATACCGATCACAATGAGTTCATACAGCAAACCACGCACGTCACCACATTGCTTAATTGGGCGGGGGCTGAGGCAAATGCGGGTTTCATGGAGCGATCAAAACAACGAATAGACGAAGCAAAAAATATCGTCAACTCCTTGCCATCAGGCCCGTTTACCTCCCAGCTGGTCGGTCAGGTAGCGCAAGCTTATGGTTCGATGGGAGTCGCGTCTAATTAGATTCGGCGCTTATGGTTATCTCTAGGTTATAGCTCCTGCTTATAAAAGCGGGAAGTAAGCAGCTATCCGGCTGATAATAAACTAGTCTTTAAGGACTGTTTTCTTTAAAGGCTAGATTCAAACATGCTTCGTAGAACCAAAATTGTTACCACTTTAGGCCCATCAACCGATAAGCCATCTGTTTTAAGCGAGCTAATACGCTGTGGCGCGAATGTTGTACGTCTTAACTTCTCGCACGGGAAGGCCGAAGATCACGTCAGGCGAGCAAATGATGTCCGGGAGATCGCAAAACGTCTTGGCCAGAGCGTAGCGATACTGGGGGATTTACAAGGCCCCAAAATACGCACTTCCACCTTTAAAGATAAGCAAGTCGTGCTAGCGAAGGGGCAGAACTTTTTTCTCGATAGTGAGTTTCCTCAAGGTGAAGGTGATGAGCACGGGGTAGGGCTCGACTACAAGGCATTGCCGACCGATGTTTCGGCAGGAGATGTGTTGTTGCTGGATGATGGTCGGGTGCAGTTAAAGGTAAGGTCAGTAGAGGGTAGCCGTGTCGACACGGAAGTGTTGATCGGTGGGGCGCTATCAAATAACAAAGGCATTAATAAAAAGGGCGGAGGCTTATCTGCCGCAGCCTTAACTGAAAAAGACAAGCGCGACATCCAAACCGCTGCTGAAATTGGCGTCGACTATATTGCGGTGTCGTTTCCGCGAAATGGCGACGACATGCGCTATGCAAGGGATTTGATTGAAGCCGCGGGCCTTGATGCGCGCTTGGTAGCGAAGGTCGAACGTGCCGAGACGGTTAGTTCCGATGAAGCCATGGACGATATTATATTGGCCTCGGATGCCATCATGGTAGCGCGAGGTGATCTTGGAGTAGAAATCGGTGATTCTGAGTTAGTTGGCGTGCAGAAAAAACTGATTCAACGCGCGCGGCGTTTGGACAGAGTAGTCATTACCGCTACCCAGATGATGGAGTCGATGATTAGTTCGCCGATGCCAACCCGAGCCGAAGTTATGGACGTAGCCAATGCGGTGATAGATGGCACTGATGCGGTGATGCTTTCAGGCGAGACGGCAGCCGGTGACTACCCTGTAGAAACGGTTACAGCCATGGCCGACGTGTGCCAGGGAGCTGAAAAACAAGCAAGTGTGAACCGCGCGAATTTCCGTATGGAGAAAAACTTTGGCTGTATTTCAGAGGCCGTAGCGAAGGCCTCCATGTTTGCCGCCAACCATCTGCCAGGCGTCAAAGCGATCATTGCCTTAACCGAGTCTGGCAACACGCCCTTACAGATGTCGCGTATTAGTTCGGGGCTGCCAATATTTGCTTTGTCTCGTCAGCCTGCGGCACTCACGCGTGTCGCGCTTTATCGCGGGGTGTACCCGGTTTATTTTGATATTACCGACGACGACATCATTGCTGTCGCCAATGCAGCAATCGAAAAGTTAAAAGTGCAAGGACATATTGCAGAAGGCGATCTGGTGATTCTGACGCATGGCGACCAACTGGATCTAAGCGGGCATACTAATACCTGCAAAATACTTCTGGTCCCTTAGCGTTGATCTCGCGCAAACTTGCCTTAATTTAAGATCAACTGTGCCTTTGGTTTGCCTTGTTATTCCTTCAGGGCGGCAGCATGAAAGGCGATATGTTCGCCAATAAAGCTGGCGATAAAGTAATAGCTGTGGTCGTAGCCTTCTTGGTAGCGGAGCGTCAGTTTTTGGCCTGAGGCCTCACATGCTTGCTCCAGCAGCGAAGGCTTCAGTTGATCTTGCAAAAAGTCGTCTGCTGTACCTTGGTCAACAAACAGGTTGAATTTATCAATGGGCTGCTTTTTTATTAGTTCGCAGGTGTCGTATTTTTGCCACTGGCTACGCTCATCGCCCAGATAGTGTTGCAGAGCTTTAATTCCCCAAGCACATTGAGACGGCGCGGCTATCGGAGCGAACGCTGAGACAGAGTGGTATTTTTCCGGGTTATTCAGGGCAATAGTTAAGGCCCCGTGCCCGCCCATGGAGTGCCCTGAAATAGATGTTCGTTGCGCATCAAGAGGCAGGTGCTTGCTAAGCAGCGAGGGTAATTCATCGACAATGTAGCTATACATCTGATAGTGCTCCCGCCACGGCTCCTGGATGGCATTCACGTAAAAGCCTGCACCGGCACCTAAATCCCAGCTGCTATCTTCTGCATCGGCTACATGTTCACCTCGAGGGCTGGTGTCAGGCATGACAAGCGCTAGCTGATGCTCTGCAGCATAGCGTTGTGCCCCGGCTTTGGTCACAAAATTCTGATCGGTACAAGTTAAACCCGACAACCAATATAGCGCTGGAACAGGCCTCTGTTGGGATGCCTCAGGCAAATACACCGAGAAGGTCATATCACAGTTATTACTTTCAGACCTGTGCTTGTACTGTGCCTGAGTACCGCCAAAACATTTTGCTTGTGCGATGCATTCCATTGAACACTCCTATAAGCGGTTATTGATCGAACAATATGACCGAGCGAATCGATTTGCCCTGATGCATCAGCTCAAAAGCCCGATTAATATCGTCGAGCCCCATGGTGTAAGTTATCATTTCGTCTATCTTGATCTCGCCGTTCATATATTGTTCGACATAAGCGGGTAACTGCGAGCGGCCTTTGACCCCGCCAAATGCGGAGCCTTTCCATACACGGCCGGTAACCAGTTGAAACGGGCGAGTAGATATTTCCTGACCGGCGCCGGCAACACCAATGATGATGGATTCGCCCCAACCTTTGTGGCAGCACTCCAATGCTGCTCTCATGGTGTCTACATTTCCGATACACTCAAACGAGTAGTCGACGCCACCGTCAGTCAGCTCGATGATGACCTCTTGAATGGTTTTGGTATATTTTTTGGGGTTAATGCAATGTGTGGCGCCGAGTTGCTTTGCCATCTCGAATTTATCTTCGTTAATGTCGACCACGATAATCATGTTAC
>JBFJVR010000112.1:0-7675 GCA_041624095.1 Oleiphilaceae bacterium | reverse complement strand
TGATCGTCAAGATAGAAGCCATTCATAATACGCCAGGCTTGTGAGGCATCGTAGCCGCTGTCCTGAAACTCGATAAAACCACTGGTATCGAACCCGAAGTCAAAATTCGTTTCGACGCCCACGGAACCACCAATAATCGCGTTCAGACCTGGGTAGATCGGATACGATTTAGAGTATTCGAACTCCAGATCGAGATCGGGCAGATCGTACCAGAATAAATCCACCGGCTTACCGGTCAGTAAGCCAAGTGCAGAAGCCGGGTCTTCAAGAACCGGTAAACGGAAACGTCGTTCACTCTTGGTCGTAGTTCCTGCTTTAGAACCCTTGGTCGACTTGCCGTCGAGGCCTTTTTGGTCGGGCCCTGCCTTGACGCTGTCAACACTACTCGAACTACCGCTTGGGGCGGCTTTTTGGGTGCCATTCTTTGATTTCGTTTCGTTGGCTGAAACTGCTGAGTCGGCACTGCCGAGAAAGGATCCGCCAAGGTAAAAATCACCAAAGTTGAGCTTGCCGCCCATACCCTCGACCTGATCGATAAACTCGATGGTCGCTTTGAGTACGTTAAGCACCTTTTTGGCGGTATCGACGGTTTGTGCCGGCAGTTTGAGGTAGGCAAGGTCGATAAACTGGATGACCGTGATACCCAGGTCTATTTCCATGGTGAGTAATTCGACCACCGGACGAATCGGGTCAATGATATCTTTAATTACCGATAAGGATTCGCCCAAAAAGCTCCCCATGATACTTTCGGTATCGAGGGTGACGTCGTGCAAGACGACTTCAGGGTCACCGGTGACAAAGTTAAAACCGCTATCACTCGTCCACGTAGCATCACCGAGCACCTGATCGTATTCAATAAACGTGCTCATTTCGGGTAAGGTAAAGCCCGATGCGCCCTTGGCACGCGCAAAGACATTCGCATGTGCAACCGCACTGGCATTCATACCCAAAGACAGGCCTTCACCACGCCATTTGCCATCACCATCGGCATCTTTTATATCGAGGCCCAAGTGCCCGTTTATGCCCGCCTCTCCGAAGAATTCCATGGTCAGGAAGCCAATGGTGCCGCTGACCGCAGTGTGCGCATCGAAGGCATTGTCGGCGGTGTAAACGACATTCTGATCGAAGTCGAAGCTGCTGCCGTCGTTTGCGGTGGTGAATGTGGCTGCCAGATCAAGAGAGATTTCTTCACCGGAGGCATTAATTCCACTGGTATCAAGAAAAACGCCACTACCGTCTATACCAAGGCCAATTCCCATCAGGTAATCAAGCGCCACCTGAATTTCGGCATCTATTTCGAGACTCAGGCCCGGGATACCGGCCGAGAAGTCAATCGGGATACCGTAGGGGTCAACATAAGAGTTGGTGACTTCATTAGTCTCGTCATCGACGACTTCTATCTTCTCGCCTACTAGCACGCCGCCAAACATGATATTGAATTTGAGTTCGCCTTCAGGCGTCAGGCTCAACTGAATATCTTCAGCACTGGTTGGACGCTTGGTTTTGATCTTGCCATCATCGTTATATTGCAGAGCGCCGGTGTGCTCATCAAATACCGGCACGACAAACGAGAACAACGGGTCATTTATGTCTTTCATACCGCTATACAGCGCCTTCTGTATAGACGAAACCACAACATCAAACACGCCTGAGTCGTTGTCGATCATCTGCTGCAGCAGGTTCTTCAAGCTAACGGTATGCGCATCACTGTCAACACCATCAGCACTGAATAACGGGTTACCTGCATCATCGAGGTCTGGGGGCACAGGCAGGCGAACATTCATTACGCTTGTTCGAACACTTTTGATTTGTGTCGCGAGTTGGTCGAATGCATCACCGCCAATCAGCGGTAAATCAATACTACCAATGCCATCAGCAACCGTATCGAGACCGCCAAAGAAACCATTCAGGCCACTGAGAATAACCTGCGGATCGTTTAGGATGGCGTACAAAAGCGCGACGCCATCGAAATCGGGCGTAAAACTCGGAATAACATAATCGAACGAAGGTTGGAAACTGAAATTATCGTCGATAGTAAATGCGGCATTGGCGCTGAAGGTATGATCCCCTACGCCATCGCCATTTAAATCAGCCGTTGTTCCGCCTACAGGCAAGGCTTTAACCGGGAAATAAAGCGGTAGCTCAACCCCTGCGTTACCAAAGGCCTGAGCCTGAAGCGCATTCCTTAACTCGCCGAGCTGCAACACACCATCGTCATTCGCATCGGCGCCTTCTTTACCGAGATTCGCTTCGAAGCCAAGGTCGATCATTGCTGAGCCATCAATTGCTTTCAGGCCCAATACCGTCCCAGCGAAATCGATACCCAAGGTGACGTCCATATCGGGAATACTGCCCGAAACACTAGCACTCACACCCGAGTCCGGGTCAATATACAGGTCTGGGTCAAGTACATTGCTCAGGTCGAAGCCAAAGCCGAAGTTGAGGTCCGCTTTGGCTTCGAGCTCTACATCGGCTTTCGCTTCAAGCGCCAGAAAACTAGGGTCCAGCCCTAGCCACTCATCTATTGGTAAATCATCTACATCGAAATCGAGTGCATACTCCTGGGTCGCAAGAAAGCCCAGGTCAAAGTCAAACTTGAAGGCCGAATCGACATAGCTCAGCGTAACCGGGTCGGATTGAAGATTAGTTGAGGTGCCCAGCCCTAACTCGGTATTCAGGCGAGCATTAAGTTGGTCTTGTAGTTCACCAATATTGTTAGCGCTGTAGCGAATATCACTGATAATGTCGCGCAGGCGCGTTGCGAAGCCGATAGAGCCGCCACCCAGTACTTCTGCCATGCTGACATCGGCGAAGGGAAGATCTGCATTCATGGTGCCAGAACTAACATGATAAGTGTCAAGCGTAATAATGGTAGTCGTACCGTCTGCCAGTTTGATATTGCTGACGCTGTCTCCGGCTATTGGCGTATATTCACCCTCAAAAAACGCATCACTGAGCTCCCAACGTTGCTCGAAGGTATTAAGGTCAGCGCCGTCCAGATAGCCCCATACCGTGTCGCCGCCAACTAACCAGTCGGACAAGCTGGTACTTTGGCCGCCAACTAAACGCGCTTCAATTGTCCGTTGATCGACGGCTGCGCTAAAACCGGTGTCGAGTACCACATCTGCAGCCCACCTTTGTTCATAAACCCTGAGCTGGTTATCCTCGATGACGCCCTGAACATCGGCCTCTACACCAATCATGTCATCCAACACCGATTGCATGCCGTCGAGAATCATGTCTAGAGAAATGCCACGTATATTGAGAAGTTCGCTGAGCGAGCCTGTGTCCACTTCAATATTGTCGAGCATGGTAGCAATAGAACCAATGGCGGTATCAAGCTCGCCACTGGTGCTTATTTTCAGCCCGTCTCCGTTTAGGCCAGAGAGTCCTCCGGTAAGCTCCAGTGGAAGATTGATGTCCCATGATGCACCGCCAGCCAGTATGGGTACGAGGTAAGCAGGGTCAATTTCATTGTTGATCAGAGCGCTATAGCTAAGACGCGTGTCGGTACCCATTCCCATCGAGGCGCTGATATCAACATAGCCTTGTTCAATTTCCAGACCGACCGGGCCAAAACTGATACCAACGTCAAAAGGAATCAGTGCACCATCGCCATCTTTACCACTATCAATTGCTATGTTCGCGGTAACTCCAGGGGAGTCGATATAAAAATTACCGTCGCTATCAATACCAAACACGAAATTAAGCTCAAGGTCGCCCAGTACATTAAGCTGCGGAGGCGATAGCGACGATATTTTGAGCCCTAACGAAGCCGGATCAATATCACCAAAGTCGAGATTGGAAGGGTCCAGATCAAAGCTTTCAGAGAAGGCAGGTAAGGATACGCTTGCCTTATAGGAGATCGGATCAATGCCTGGCGCAAACTCAATATTATCGAGGTTCGCTATATCCTGGTTGGATACTGTCGCAGCGCTAAACAGCGCAGAAACCTCTGAGCTAATCGCTGTTTGCAATGCCGCTGTCAGTGTTGAACCGGCATCGCCACCCAGACCAAAGACGCTATCCAGAGACACTTCTCCGACTAAGGGCAGTTCAACGCCAGCATTCAGGAAGTCATCGATACGTCCGCCGAGATCACCGACCCAGTCGCCAAATGCATCAAGCCCGTTAACCAGCTTGCTTTGGTCAGAAGAATCCAGATTAGTTACGTGGATAGGCCCAGTGGGTACGTCGGCGATACGCACCCCGGCTGCTAGGGCTTCGTCCATGACATCGTCAACACCATCGAGATGATCGTGTTGCAGTCCGATAATATGACCCATCTCGTGCATAATGACCGAGAGCAAGTCGATTTTGCCACTCAACAAAGTAGCATCATCGGTGTCGTCATCTGGCGTGGCATCAACATACCAGCCATGGCCTGCTGCTGTTTTATCTAGCAAGATCGTGCCATCACTCAGGGTTCGCGCCAGCTCGCCTTCACCTAGATCGCGCAGTTCGACATTTGGGGTGGCAACAACAACCGCGTGGCCGGTTTTGCCTGCAACATGCAAGTCGGCGGCTTGCCAACGCTGCACCGCTTCGGCTATCACAGCGTCTACATTGCTATCGATACTGATAAGCGAGTCGAGAGGTAAGGAAGTTGTTTCAAGCGGATTGCTTGTATCCGCAGTGAGATCCTGATTTACCGTGCCAGTGATAGTTCGGCGTGCGACACCTGCATCGAGCGTGCCAGCCATGATCGCAGCAGAGGGGTCGAGTCCGAGCCTAATGCCGATTTCGTGGATCAAAACACTGATTAAATCTATCTTGTCGCCAGGCACAGAGCTACTTATATCAGTATGCCAACCCAAATCACCTGCCGTGGCGTCGAGCATAATCACGCCATTGCTCAGCCGCAGCGAAAGCTGTTGATCCGGAAGGTCGGCTAGCATCACCAACAAGGTGCTGGAATCAAGCACAACCGAACCAGTGGGGGCAACCAACTGTACAGCGTCGACCCCTGCGCTATTAGCGCTCGTTTCAACAGTGAGCTGTAATTCAACGACATCACTGCCTTCGCCAGTTGGAACCGCTAGCGTAATTCCATCGAAGGCTTTAATGGCTTCTTCAATAGCAGCTTGAGGAATTGAAGAGAGAGCCAGACCGACGGGTAATTCTGCTGTTACTATGCTATCCATCTCGAGTTGGACGGAAGCTTTAGAGCTGATTGTATCAAAGCCGTCTGCACGCGCTTTGATCTGGAAATTACCGCTTAGCAAACGTACTTTAGAGCTTTGCTCAACGCCGTCGACCGTAAAATAGATTTCTGTAATGGTACCTAAATCGTTGAACGCCGCCGCACCCGGTATTGTACCCGATGCCGCGCCGCTAAGGTCTGCATCCAAAGTGAAGTCGGTTCCATCAAGGCGATTAAGGGTAATAAGGTTGCCTTCTACCGAAGCTTCGTACAAGGAGGCGAGCGCATTAAGTGGGTCATTTGTGTCAGCCTTGATATTGTCGAGTGCTTGTTTGAGCCCAGTAGCTACATCACCTAAGTCGGTTGAGGCTGCGGTAAAACTAAGAGACAAGTCCTGCTCAGCGACACCTTGATTAATAACAAGCGTCCATACATCGTCAACAACCACATCACCACTTAGCGTCGTGCTAATTCGCTTATTTACTTCACGCTGATTGCCCAGCCAATCGTTTGGCAAGCGGGAAAAATCAAGAATATCCTGGCCCCCGCCACCGGTCACCGTATCGACGCCCCAACCATGTTCACCGTTATCGCTAGGCCTGAAAATAAAGGTTTCGTTGCGGGTGCTACCGACCAGAATGTCATCCGCATGGCCAGAGCGAACCTTCTCAATCAGTACGCTCGCGCCGCCGTAATCAAAGACGAGATTAAGGTCTTTTTCGATGCGACCTGTTTCGAGATTGACCGAGTATTTATCGTTACCACTCTGGGTGGCATCGATGGTCGTGATCTCCCAAAGGTCGAGGTTTCTCAGTGTGACCGTATCACCCACACTGGTGCCAACAAAATCGACTCGCGCGCCGTCGTTGTTAGTGAACTGGTCAATGCCGGGGCTGGCAAATACGCGTGTTAAACCGCTAACGCCAAGATTGCTAAGCGTTTGGCTGAAGGTGTTTTCGCTACCGAATAAGTCAGCAAAGGTGGTTAAACCGCCAAAACGGTGGCCGCCAATGCCCTCCGCTTGAGCTGTAGCCGTGTGGGGTACATATGGGAGGCCAAGTTTGGAAAGTATTTCATTCGGATTCAGCAGTGCGGTATCAATGATATTCTTAAGGAAGCCGCTGTCGTCGCCACCGCCAAAAAACTCCTGCACGTTATTCAAGGCGCCGGTCAATCCAAACAGAGCCGCTATTTGATCTGTCGTACTTTGCCCTGCAGAGACCACAACTGGGTCTGTGCTGCTTGCGGTGTTGTAATTTGAATAGTCAAGCGTGACGGTACCTAGTAAGCCACTCTTGACGGTTCCCCTCAAACTTGCGCCATCGTGAAGGACGACTTTCATATCGCCGAGTTTTGGCCCGACTAAGGATTCGATATCCATCCCCACCAAAACACTGGTGCCGATATCCTGCAAAAAGTTGAAGCCATCCGCTGTATCGTCCGGATTGGGCGTATCTCCGCCGATCAAATCTATTACCGAATCGAGCGAGACGTCTCTGACCACCACGATATTGGTCGAAATATCCGGGCCCGCATAAGTGGCTTGAAAATCATCCGGCAGGTGATCTTCCAGGCCTGGTATTCTACTGAGCAACTCGTTTATACCGTCGAGCGCCGCAACCTGATATACATCAACTTTGATCGAGCCGACCATGCTTGAGAAATCGAGCGTGTCCAACGCTTCAGGGATAGGCACTTCATCAACCGTAATATCCGGCACTTCAAATATTGCCGCCGCGCCCCAAAGGTTGCTGAATTTGTAGGTATCTGCACCAGTTAGACCCGAGAGTACATGAATACCGAGCCGCCCTGCTTTGTGAGAAAATTCATTGTTACCAAGGTCGCCCTGTAAGAGATTAACCCCATTTGCGAAGCTTATATTGCTGACATTGGCGGGCAAAGCCGGAAGTCCCGGCCGCTCGAAGACAACATTTGTGAAACCCGGTAGAGGTACTACTGGCCCCTGAAACAGTTCGAAGGTTTTGCCGAGTTTTGAGGTATCTGGTTCAGGCGCATCAGTCGCCCCTTCTCCGCCAACCGTGCCGGAGAATAAATTGACCCGATTAATCGTCCAGTTTGTTAAGTCACCAGCGATGCCTTGTGACAGGTCCAGGCCATGTTGCACTTCCAAACCGACCGGCAATGCAAACGCACGCTCGGTTAATGGAATATTGGCGTATTTCGGGCCACCCAGTAATGTCATTTGGCCAGCAAACGTGGCATCACCGATCGCGCGATAAAAATTTTCATTGCGGCCGGATTTGATCGTAGTGTTCTCGTTAACTCCGATAAAGCGGATTGCGGTACCAGAGCCAAGATCTCGCACGGCATCAAATGATAAATCAGATAAACCTGCTAGCCGCACTGCTTCAACAACGGTGACTTCGTTACCATCTATCACCTCGGTCTTCACGACGAAGCGGACCGGAACTGTACTGCCACTAAAATCAATATCGACGGAGCTTGCAGATCGCAGATCAATCTCGGTGCCACGCCATTCATTGCCGACTAAAATCGTTTGGGCGCCCGACC
>JBFJVR010000111.1:0-7729 GCA_041624095.1 Oleiphilaceae bacterium | reverse complement strand
CGGAGGCTAAAGCTGGAAGGTAGTACATTTAGAAAAATTCGCGATGAAGTGCTGTCACAGCAAGCAGCGAGTTACCTTCGTGATAGTGAAATGTCGGTGAATTCGATCGCCGCTATATTAAATTACCATGACAGTTCAAGTTTCCGGCGCGCCTTTAAACGTTGGTTTGAGCAGACTCCAGATGACTACCGAAAGCAGCCCACTCACTAGGCCTTGACCGTCCTTACAAATGTTCGTCCCGCGAGTCTGCTGTTCGAAAATCTGTCGAGGCAGACGTTTTTTAAGGTGAGAGTGTTTAAGCGAGGGCCTATTTTTACCTGGTTTTGGGAGCAAAAAGCAGCTCGTCACTACTGGAAACGCCAGCCATTCTCAAACAACATTACAAACTTTAACTTTTGTGAAACCTTTTTCCACACTTTGCATAAAGAAAACCAGTAGGTGCTCGCCTAGTCTTAAACTGTTTTGAGCAATTTAACATCCGGTGGAGGGTAGCATGGTCTCAAAGAAAGTTTTACAGGCGAGCAGTTTAGCCATAGCGGTTTCGGTAGCGGTTGGGTGTGGTTCCAGCTCATCGTCCAGCAGCAGCGTGGCGTCAGATGCCTATAACGGCCCAGGTTCCAAGTGGGATGTTGAATTGTTTGCAGATAGCACCTTCACTATAGAGCGACGTGCCACGCCTCTTACTGACGTAGATATGACGGTAGTGGGCACCTATGAGCGATATGATTCCGGGTTTGTTGGCTTAACGGTTGACACCGCAACGGGAACAGACGCGCCTAGCCAAGGTGAAACAGCATGGGCACTTGAGGTTCCCGGTTACGCTTTCTTACTGAAGCCTACTGCTGGTGATCAGATGATCGCGATGGTGACAGCGGGTACCTGCCCTACGAGCGATATTGATGCCAATTGGGTGATGGTTAAGCAGCGTAGTGATGCTGACGCCACTGACAGTGGTACTGATTACTTTGGTTCTTTCAATTATGATGTAAGTTCAGATACGCCTTCCTTACCTAGTAAGCATGCGCTCGCTGGGGGCTTTGCCGATGTTGTGGACAGTGGTGGGCTTGGTAGTGGCACCTGCGAAAATGGTTTGATGCTGGTGGGAGACGCACCGGACATCGCCGCGATGTACCTCACGTCAACAGGTGGGGCAATTGTACAAACCAACATTAACAACGAAGCAGATTCGCAGTTTGTTTTTGCGCTCTCTCAGCAAGCGATTGGCGATATTAGCAACCTAGAAGGTAGCTATGCGGGTATGTTATTTGACGATAATATGGCCGATGGTAGCAATATTCAGCCGGTTGCACTTACGTGCGACGATTCAGGGTCGTGCACCGGTACCATGGTCACGGATATTACGACAGGCGCGGTTAGCACCGACTCAGTCACGCTAACCTTGAATGGAGCCGTTGATAGCTTAGGTGATGGTTTTGTTACTGGCCTAATCTCTGACGGCGGGTCGAATCCGGGTAACTTGGCTTGTATGGTAGAGCTGAATGCGGACAGTTCAGGAAAAGATATCGTGAATTGTGTGGGGCAGTCACCCGGAGACAATACCAAGATGTTTAACGTGATGTTTGTAAGTAACTAAGCTGCTTGCGTGAAAAAGCCGATCACTAAGATCGGCTTTTTTATTTGCCTGTTTATATTCTTGGTGGTGGAACTTCGATTTTGATCTTCTCAAAATCCGGTAAATCACCAGCATGCTTTGGTAAGTGGAGCCATTCCACAATGCCATTTTTATTGACTAAAAAAGCCGCTTGTTGTTGCCACCGGGTGCCACTGGCATTTCTATTTCGAATACCTTTAAAGGCAAGTTTAATTAAATTGATGAGCATCACCGGCTTCATTAAATGGCTTATTTTGCTGTAGCCTAGCCCCCACTGGCCGTAATATTCGCGTTGCTCGTCGAAAACAAGCTGTAGTTCAATTGACAGATTAAAGGTCGAAATCCACTGCTTGGCGATGTTAGGGTCGCCGTGGAAAATAGCACAGCAGTTAATTTCGGGGTGGGCTAGAGAATAATCGGACAGTGCCTTCAATGCCGCTTCAGCAAAGGGGCAGCCTGTGTGTCTTAGAAAGACGATAAGGTTTTTACCGCCGGGGTCAATAAGCGGCCCAGCAGGCGCCTTGCTGCCAATATGGAGAGCAGGGGAAAGTTCTTGTTCCGGTGGTTTGCTTAATCCGATAAAAGGCATGTGGTTGCTCTGGTTTTCTTATCAAGTGTCTTCTGTATGTCGATATCATAGGAGAAGCTAAGTTGGTATCAAGAAATATATCAAAGAAACTATAAACGATACGACAAACTCACCTTCGTGATGTCATGGTCGAATCGACCAGAGACACTGCCGTTTTTCTCATGTGATACATCCAGATAACTTGCGGCAAGTCGGAGTTGATCTGTAACAAAGTGGCTGATGGCAATGCTTAGGTGTTCACTTTTAGTGTCGTCGTCACCGTGGTTAAAGTATCGATGAGCAAAGGTAAGCGCCGTTTGTGCTTGTGGGTAGTAGGAAAGATAGTAGGACCAAGCTGTTGTCTTGTAATCGATGTTATCCAAATTACGCACTTGGTTATTTATTAGGGCGCTATGCTCAGTCTCATACTCTGATTGCCAGTATTGCAAACTCCCTTCGATAACTCCGCGAGTGTCCAACCTCAATAAGCCGCGCATGCCTGCGCCGTAGGCAGTGGCGTCGTCATCTCCATAAAAACCGTATACACTCAGCTCCTGATTAATGAACCAGCCCGCCGTTATTTGGTATGCGTCTCTAGCTTCGCTGGTGTCGCTGCTGCCATCGGAAAATTCATAATTAGACTTGCCTATTCGCGTATAGTAGAACTCTCCCCATAATGGTGAGTCGTTGTCTGCCAGCTTTAATCCAAGGGTTTCAGATTGGAAGTCACTACTGTTCAGTATGCTCCCACCTCTAACTAACCTTAGGCCGGTGTATTCCCCTTTTAATGCTCCGATAAAGACATTCGATATGCGTTTGTAGAAGGGGGCTACCTCGTAGGGCAGGGATGCGTCTAGTTTAATTGGGTCGAGATACGCCTTTGCACTGAGGGAATAATAGTCGCCTTTGCCGCTCTTGCTATCCATAACCGCAGCGGAGCCCTCAAGCGAAAACCGGAAGCTATTTTCGTCCGCTAGCGCTGGCAGCGTGAGCACAGTGAACAACGTTACGCCAAGGGCTGAAACGCTTCTAGATAAATAACTGGGTTTACGACGAATAGCTACGCAAGGCATGCGAAAAAGTCCCTTCTTTCGGTCATTAGGAGGGTGGCTATTTTCCATGGTTTGTTGCTGAAAATAAAGGCGCGCTTGCAATTGTTACCCGGAGCACGAGTCTGGATTGGCTGAATCTAGTGCGCTGGTATAAGATAAATGATTAGAAGGAGGAGTGCGCAGCGTAATTTTAAGTGCCAGTTTCCGCCACTCCCAGCTGGCTAGTTGCCGGTAAAAGGATGAATACATGTCTAAACACAGTTTAAAGATCTACTTTCTTCTTGTGAGCGTTTTGTTTCATGTGAACACATTGAGCGCTGCAGAGAAGGAAACACTTGTGCTTTCCAGAGCGCAGGGCGCGGAGATCCAATTAATATCGGAGGCGGTCTTGGCGGCAGCCTACGGTAAATTGGGTATCAACATATTGATTACGCCCTTACCCAACTCACGATCACTCATCGCGGCCGATGGCGGACAAGTAGACGGAGACGTCTCGCGCATTGCGGGGATAGAGTCTAAATTTCATCATCTGATACGTATCCCAGTTGCAATTAACGCGGTAAAAGTAGCGGCGTTTTCGCATGTACAGAGTGTCTCGATTAATTCGCCTAAAGAATTGGCGCGCTTTAAGCTGGTATGCAGCAGAGGGGTCAAGCTTGTCGAGTTATTGGTAGAGGCTGAAAACCTAAATTGCCATGAAGCAAACAACTTTGAACAAGCGCTTAAGTTTTTGCAGCTAAAGCGCGCCGACATGGCTTTGCTGCCCGTGGAAAATGCCGTAAAAGTTATCCGTGAAAACAGCATGGAAGGGGTTTTTCAGGTAAGTGAAAGCTTGATAGAGCGAGAACTGTTTCATTATCTCCACGAGAGGCATCGCAAGCTCGCTTCGCAACTTGAGTTAGTGCTGCGTGAGATGGAAAACACGGGAGAAATAAAAGAGATTCAGCAGTCTTGCTGTAATGTAATTCCGGATTTACCTGTTGTTCCGAACTGATCTGTGCTTCAACTAGCCGATGGCTAACCGCACATTTAATTCGTCCAAATGCTCGCAAAGTCATTATTCAAGGTGGGCTGGTGCCGTCATCTTCCCCTACATCTTTAGTTTTGGGTTTCCCATCTCTGCGATATCGGTACGGGTCTTCGTCGCCACTGGCAGCGCCTTTAGATACATCGTACATCCATTCCGAAACCTGAGGTGCCTCAGAGTCGAGCCACTGTTCTTCTGTGGTGCCTGAATAAAACAGTACTTCTACGCCTTCTTCGTCATCTGGGTGGGCTTTAATCAGGCACACGAGCACTTGGCACTGCTGATCTTCGCAGGCGCATTCATCTGCAAAGGCCGCTGACTCGCCATGAGCCGCAAAAGATAGTATCGAGCACGACAGTATCAGGCAAAATGCGCGCAGGTTTATACAGCGGTGTGTGTTGTTGTAGGTCATGGTTCTAACCTCAAAGTCAGGGGGGAGCGTCTCTATCTATATCTATATCTATATCTCTATCTATATCTCTATCCCATTTCTGGTGCTAGGTCTTCTGGGCCTCTATTCTCCTGCTAGTTTTTGTTTGGACTTTTCACATAACTCAGCAAGTTTTTCAATAAAAGCACTAATGCCCCTGCGAGTATACCTGCTAAAAGTTGGAACAAGAGAGAAACAAGCATCACCCACACGATATCGCTAGTCAGAGCCAGATGTAAATCAGCTAGTAAAGGAAGCCCGTGCACTAGAATGCCACCGCCCACGAGAAACATAGCCGTGGTACCAAGAATACTAAGTGCTTTCATCAGCCAGGGGCAAAATGAGAGTAAGGCCCTGCCGGTGCACCTTTTTATGTTACCAATAAGCGAGTCTGTCGGCTCGCTCAGCAAGTGCAGGCCGATATCATCCAGTTTTACAATTAGTGCGACTAATCCGTATACCCCTACTGTCATCAGCAGGGCGATCAGACTGACGACCATCGCTTGGGTCATGAACGGAGCGTTCGCCGCCGAACCCAATGCGATAACGATAATTTCGGCCGAGAGTATGAAATCGGTGCGGATAGCGCCTTTAATTTTGTGTCGCTCAATGCTCAACAGGTCGCCTGACGGATTGAGTAGTTGCTCTCGGATGACACGTTTCCGAACTTCTTGCGCTGCTTTATGGGCAACAAGGTGCCAGACCTTCTCGAAGCCCTCGTAGCAGAGGTACAAGCCTCCGATGATCAACAAGGGAGCAATCAATTGCGGCAGAAACGCACTTAACAGCAGGGCAGAGGGAACCAGTATCAATTTGTTTTTGAACGACCCCTTGGCAACCGCCCACACCACCGGGAGTTCGCGCTCTGCACGTACACCGCTGACTTGCTGGGCATTCAAAGCCAAGTCATCACCGAGTACACCTGCGGTTTTTTTTGCAGCTACTTTGGTTAAGACAGATATGTCGTCGAGTACAGTCGCAATATCATCGAGCAGTGCTATTAGGCTTGCTCCCGCCATATTGTTTCCTTATTTGGGGTGGTTGTTACGGCGTGTAGAGTTCAGTGCCCCGTTCGCGCCGAAGTGCTGTTTAGGTTGGCGGAATGCGCACTATTGAGAATTTGAGCTCTTCTGTAAAAAAGGGGGGGCTTCAAATACGTCCTTGGTATCGACTGGCCGGCTAAAATAATATCCTTGATACACGTCGCAACCATTTTCGTCGAGAAACTTTAATTGTTGCTCATTCTCGACGCCTTCGGCAACGACTTTCATGCCTAGTTCTTTCGCCAGCAAGATAATGATCTTGGTAATTAGCTGGTCTTCACCATCATCTGCTAAACCATCGGTAAAGGATTTGTCTATTTTTAATGTCGACACAGGGAAGCGTTTTAGGTGGCTCAAGCTTGAGTACCCTGTTCCAAAATCATCGATCGATAAGCGGACGCCACGTTGCGTTAAGGCTTGCATGACTTCGAATGCTTCGTCGAGGTCAGACATTAACATGCTTTCGGTAATTTCGAGCTCGAGATATTCAGGGGCTAGACCAGATATAGTCAAGGCTTCGTCAACACTATTCAGAAAATCGGAGTGTGTAAACTGCGCAGCAGATACGTTAACTGCGATTGAAATAGGAGGGTGCCCTTCTTCTTGCCACTGTTTGTTTTGACGACAAGCTTTTTTCAACACCCAAGAACCGATGCTAATAATATGCCCAGTCTCTTCAGCTAGCCCGATGAAACGGTCAGGGGCTACGAACCCTAAGGTCGGGTGCTGCCAGCGTATTAGTGCTTCGACAGCGATTTTTTGTCTTGTTTGCTTATCAATTAATGGTTGGTATTGTAAGTAGAATTCGTTTCGTTCTAGGGCATGGTCTAAACCTTCGATAATCTGGAGTCGCTCATTCATAATTCGACTCAAATCATCGGAATAGAAGCTAAAACCGTTTTTCCCTTTCATTTTGCTCTGATACATCGCGGTATCAGCGGCTTTGATTAAGGCGCTCGCGTTGCGTCCATCATCGGGGAACTTTGCCAATCCAATACTGCACGTCACCTTGAGTTCTCTTTGCCCGATTGTTACTGGCGTCGACAGTATATTGCGGATATCGCATGCAAGTTGATTAATCGCATCAATGTCACCTGAAAGTTGCGAGAAAAACGCAACAAACTCATCGCCGCCAAACCTCGAGGCGGTATCAGATTTGCGTATACTTTTATTAAGGCGTTGGGCCATCGCGACCAATAATTCGTCACCTACGTGATGACCCAAAGAGTCATTAATATGCTTGAAGTTGTCGAGGTCAATAAACATTAGCAGCAAGGAGGTGTTATCCCTACGTGCCTGTGCGATGGATATTTCTAAGCGGTGCAAGAATTTTGAGCGATTAGCTAAGCCTGTCAACGCGTCATGGCTAGCCATTTTTTGTAAGGATCGATAAGAAGACTGCAGGGCTCTCAATGGCACCGTGCCAAGTGCGTAGGCCACATAAAGTGAAATCAATATGCTTACCAAAGCGGCCCAAGCGGTGTGAATAAGCAGGTCCATTAGCGAGGTTTCTACTCGGAAATAGCCCACTTGTTGGGTAGAGTCGTACAGCGCAGCATCGTGCTGGATGGAGAAGGATCCTAGACTGCCTCCTTTTTCAGCGAGTACGCTGCCATCGTTTAGCACAATACTAAATTTGAGATGGCGATTTTCTATATCGTCTTGGTGTACGCGATCCTCAACTAGCCCTCTAAGTTTGTGTTCTTCAAACTGCCACATTGTCGGGTTTTTGTTGATGGCGTCATTCACGAATGATGCATGAATTTTGCTGACGGCCTCGATTTCGGCTTGGCTGTGTTTATAGTTGACGGCAAAAAATACCGAGGGCAAGCCAAATGCAATAGCTAAGGCTATCAGCAGCGGAGAAACGCGAAGAGTCCAGCTGAGTTTTTGATTGAAGTTTTCGTTATGCGGCATTTTTATTTGACTGGCAAGCTAGCTAGTTTGAGGATCTCCTTCTGAACCTCAGAAGAACGCAAAAATTTAATAAACTCCTT
>JBFJVR010000110.1:0-7744 GCA_041624095.1 Oleiphilaceae bacterium | reverse complement strand
TAGCGAAACGGGTAAGATCCAAAACATAAATAAGGGCTCGTTAGGGCGTGGTATCTTCATTGCAATTTAGTGCGCTCACTAAGCAACTAAATCTCCTTGCGTGTGAACAATTCACCGCCACATCTCATGGCCAGGCGTTATAATCACTTCCTCAAATTCCATTGCCCCGGCTTACGGCTTTCTGCAATGGCTTCGTTCCATTTTTAATGGGTTAGTGATGAGTTCTGATTTTGAAACCTTAAGGTCCTGGGCGGAAGCGAGG
The DNA here is from genome assembly GCA_041624095.1 of Oleiphilaceae bacterium. Taxonomy (GTDB): domain Bacteria; phylum Pseudomonadota; class Gammaproteobacteria; order Pseudomonadales; family Oleiphilaceae; genus PZPK01. The sequence goes on along the minus strand of JBFJVR010000110.1, from coordinate 7,482 downwards.
GGATTGATATTGCATTCGGCGCTCGAACGCAAAGTAGAAGGCGGCGTTGGCGGAATGTTTGCCCTCGGTGCAATCCAAAAAGGCGAGGTGCTCGCGGCGCTGCCAAAATCGGCGCTGATTCCTGTTGATGAAAGTATCTACCATGCTCAGGTTTCGCTGTCTGCCAAACAGATACATTCAGCTTGCAAGGCATATATAGAAGGTAGCGATGGCCCGTTTGCGGCTGTATTCAAGATGCTTGATGATGTTGACACCTTGAAAGCCTTTTCGACTTACTATATCGAAAACGCTGAGTTGCAACGCATTGCTGAGCTTAGTTCTGGACTTGCGATGTATATTCAGCAGCAGAATCAGCGGCACCATACGCTGGTTACGGCTCTGCATGAGTTTGATTCGTCTATCCCGCTTGCAGTATTTGAAATGATGATGCTGGCTTACGATAGCCGCGCGATGGGGTAGAAAGGGCTGGTGCCTGTTGTAGAATGTTTTAATCATGATGATATTAAGGGAGGTATGATCGACGAAGCCGGTGGAGAGGTGGTTTTGAGGGCTAAGGTTGACTACCGCAGCGGTGATCAGGTGTTTATGTCATACGGAGATCTCGACTTATACACACACGCGGTTAATTATAATTACTACGACGAGAATGCTCAGCACCGCCTGCGTGCGGATAAGCACTTTTACATTCGTATTGTGACGGCGGCGCAGCAGAGAGCACTGGCAAGTTTAGGGGATGCGTTCAAAGTCGCGATTAAAAGGACTGCGTCGGGAACTTTAGCCGTGTTAATGGAGCCGGATGCTTATGCGACGATGAATGGCCCTTCGCAAAAGTTTTGGCGTTTTATCGAAGCATTGTGTGCAGCGGGATACATGAGCGACCCGCGTTTGTGTTATCAGTCTTTGCTAGAAAGTGCTGCCGCTGGGAATCATGTTGAGCAATTCAATGCTAAATTTTTGCCGCGTCGATATAAGCGCTTTTATGCGGTGTTGCAAAAGCAGAAAGCGATCTTGGCTGCGAACCGTGACTGGGTAAGCAGCAAGTAAACTGAGTTAATTTTATGTCCATGGCAGTGTGCGCATGGATGTTTTTGTCTGAAAGGTGGTGAGTGGTGCTTCAAACACGCGGGTTTTCTCGCCCTCAGTTGCTTCAGAAGGTACATATCATGTTGCAGCTAGGGCAGCATGCTGAGGTGAAGCAATTTTTATTTTCGCTGTTGTTGGCATCGCCTGGCGACGCAGAAGTACGCTCTTTGCTACAGCAGTGTGTCGCCTTGCAGCCCCCAAAGGATTCAGTGAAATTTCAGCAAAGTGTCGTGGCGATGGTCAAGGAAGTGCAGCGCAGCTACACCGAAAAGGCAGCTGAGGGCTGGCTCTATGCCTGCACTATAGATGAAAGTTTTATTCAGCCGGAGTGTGGTATTGAACTTTTGCGCAGGGAGGCTTCGGTGGCGCCACTCATAGCGCAGACAGCTCATGGTGCCGATGTTTCAGACACATTAACTGAGGCCGAACTTGAGCTAAGCTCGCTGTTGCGTATTGACTGTATTGAGGAACGCTGGCGCACCGCTATGCAGTGGGTTGAATCAACAGACCCGCTACTCGTACACGATGATTTTTTCGATATCACCGAAGCGCACTTGCAACAAGCGCTGGTGGATTCCCAGTCGGGAGCAGGCCTTAATGTGGTGATCTTGGGGGGTGGATGCGTCGGGCTGTCACTTGCTAATGCCCTAAAGAGATCGTGGGGAAGCAATGCCCGGATTCTTGTCATCGAGAGCCGAGTGCACGCTACTCATGTGAAGCGCCCTTATGAACGCCAATGGTTGACCCAGCTGGGCTCGGGAATTTTTCAAGGCGTCGTTGATCCACAGGTGACTAAAATAGCTGACAGTTTTGGCCAGTATGGCTATCTGGGCTGCACCTTGGCGTTGTTGGAGACACTATTATTAATTTCTTGCCGGAAGATGGGCGTAAAGTTCCTGTTTCAAGAAAATTATGATCTGTCATTTGTTGAAAAAGCCAACACCCGGCTCGTATTTGATGCGACGGGGGGGCGGTTGACAGAGAAACGCTCCGCTGAGATCCGAGAGCCAGCTCCAACTGCGATTAGGCGCATTACTTTTCCTGTTCGTAAAGCTTACGGTTTGGGCTTTCGTCCTTTCGGAATTACTCATATAAAAGACACACAAGAACTTGAAATGGCGCTTTGGGCGGATGGGCGACATATCGCGCCGGCTTATGGCGATAAGTTAGTGCAAGTCCCCATGATGAAACTCATCAATATCCCTATAGCGCTCAAAAAGGAGCTGAAGCGGCAGCTAAGCGCAGTGAATCACGATGGTATTTTTTATTGCTGGGAAGGCAAACTCAAAAGCCAAATCAACTCGTTGATGCTGTTTGTAAACCTAGATGCTGAGTCGTTGCGTGTTTTGTCTTCCACCATCGACAGTAGTATGAGTTTGGCGGAGTTTACGCTGGACCATGCCTCGGCTTTGTCTGCTTTGGATGAGCGCGTTGTCCAAGTGTTTAAAATGCTCGCCGAAGACGCTGCTCATGCGAGGCGCATAAAACTGGAAGCGCCGTTTTTGTACGCGCCAAGCATCCTCAACGAGGCCGTGCCGTTTTCCAAAGTTGGCAACATACCTCTCATTCCCATTGGCGACTCGACATTCAAGGGCAATCCAAAAGTGGGTAATGGATTAGGGTTTCACCTAAAAACAATTAGTAAAATCAACGATATACTGATGATGTGTTACTGACTAATAGCGAAGCAAGGCAGGGACGGAGAGCTTATTTTTTGATCTCTCCGTCCCCGTGTTTGGCGTGATCTATAAGCCAAGCGTTGACCTGCTTGGGGTGCTCGATTTGTGGCAGATGACCCGATTTATCAAGCGTGCGCAGCTTCATGTTGGGCATTGCTTCTTGCAAGGCGCTGGCCTGTGCATAGTTGGCGATGGCGTCTTGCCTTCCCCAAATTACCTGCACAGGTACCTGCGTTTTTCCCAGTGCGATGTAATTGCTTATCTCTGACTTTCCGGCGAGGTTTCTCGCGGTGCTCAACAGTGCCTGACGATAGCCTTTCAAGTGAATATGCTGCTGCATGTTTGCCTGCCATTCCGGGTAGGAAGTTGGGTCATACACCGCTTGTTTCAGGTTGCTGGCGATCTTGGGCATCATCACAACTGTCGCCAGGTATTCACCCAGCAGTGGAAGCTTAAGTAGTTTTAGGTCAAATCGTTCAGGGGTAGCGACGAGCGGTGCCAGCAAGCTTAGGCTTGCAAGCTTGTTTGGGTGTTTGATGGCAAAACGTGTGGCAATGGCTCCGCCCATCGAGATACCCGCTAGATGAAAAGGCCCTTCTATCCCCAGCTTTTGGGTTATTTCTTCTAGCTGGTGCACAAATAGGTCTAGCGTGTAATCAAGGCTTGGGCGTGCCGAATAGCCCCTGCCATAAAGGTCGAACCTGAGTACCCGAAAGCCCGCGTTTTTCAATGCGGCGATATTTTTATCCCATAGATATGAAGGGATTGAGAAACCGTGTACCAAAACCATGGTGGGTGAGTGGGCCTTGCCGCTGAGTTCGTAATGCGTTGCGCCGTGGCTTAGTTCGATATAGCTGCCGCCAAGCGTGCGTTGTAATTCTGGATTCAGGACTGTGGTTTCCAAGTCAGACCAATAATGAATAGCAAGTAACAGTAAGCCTATGATAGCCGGGGCGAGAAATAGGGGGCGTTTAAAGGTCGCAGTGTTTAGAGTCATAAAGGGCCTATCTCGCTACTCATTTGGATTAAAGTTGGTCGGGGTTCAGGGTGATCATACGTCTCAGGGGAGCGCAGTGCTAATATAGAATTTATAGCGTGGCGGCATAATATTTATGGTGGCAGGTGAGGGTTGCAGTAGTAAAAGAATAAAAATAAACACGTCCTTGGCTTGTTTATTGTATTAAACTGTGAGGTTTCAACACAGTGAATAACCAAGCGGCACAGGAAGTTAAAGCATGGCCAATAAGCGCCCACTTACGATTGTAGATAACGGGTTTTTAATTACTGAAACAGACGAAAGCCCTAAACATATTGCAGGTATACAAACCTATCGAATTCCAAAAGGTGCAGCGAAGAACTTCGTGAAACGCCTATATGAGAGTTGGGTGCAGGTTGATACGGTCTGTGCGCCGTACAATCTGGTGCTGAATGCTAAAAACCCCTTGGCCCCACATTGGGAAGAGTGCTCAAACTTTAAAGCCAGTGAACATGTATTTTTGCTGGACCTGGACGGTGGCGGCGATGATGAGCTGAATGCACTGGTATCCAAACTCCATGAGCCAAGGTTGTCGCTTACCAAGCCGCTTTGGCGATGCTATTTTATTGATGGCGTGTCCGACGGCCGCTTCGCAATCTATTTTAGTTTTCACCACAGTGTGCTGGATGGTATATCTGCCGGGAAAATAATGGAGCGCACCTTAAGTTCTAAAAAGTCGGAGAAAGGTCGGCCGCCATTCTGGGCGATGAAGGATAACCCGTATAACAAATCTTCAAGCCGGAAAAAGCCTTCCTTGATGGACAAACTGCTCGCTACCGCAGCCGGTAATGCCAAAGCTGCATATGGCCTGTCGCGAATATCGACCCAGTTATGTCTCGAGGCGGTCGGGTTGACCAAAAATGCGATCTCGCTGCCGTTTACCGCTGCACCAACACCATTGACGGGGCACGTCACGTCCAAGCGTTCCTTTACCACGGCTTCGTTACCAATGGACAGAGTTAACTATTTACGTAAAGTGACACGCAACACGCTCAATCACATCGCTTTGGCTTGCCTGGATGGCGCCTTGCATCGCTATCTCGATTATATCGGTCATCCATTAAATGCAACGCTGACTATCACCATGCCGGTGAGTTTGCGTAAAGAGGATGCAAAAGTAGGCGGTAACCAGATTGGTTTGGTAGCGACCACGCTCGCCCCGAACACCGATGACCCTATTGTACGACTTAGAGAAATTGGCACCTCGCTACAGGCAGTCAGGAATCAAATAGACGATTCGCCTGCTGTGAGTATTCAAGCATACTCTTTGGTGACCAACGGTGTCGCGCAGCTGTTCGATTTGGCTAAGGCGGTCTCTGTTTTGCCTGCGCTGTCTCATACCATTGTGTCGAATGTGCCGGGGCCGAAGTTCCCGCTTTATCTCGAAGGTGCAGAGCTGGAAGGGTGGTATCCGGTAAGCACGCTTGGGCCTGGGCATCGCTTGAACGTGACGATGTTTTCGTATAACGGCAAGCTGGACTTCGGGATCATAGGTGCTGCTGATTTTCTCCCAGATCTGCATATATTAAGCGCTTACATCCATGAAGAATTTGAAGAGCTTGAGAAGGCGGTGATGTCTCCTGATATGGGCACCTCCATGCTAGAGAAAAAACGCGCTGCACTAAGCACGGTATAAAGGCTTTAAAATGGGGACGGAGGGGTTAAAAAATAACCTCTCCGTCCCCATTTTGGTTTTAACGGCTAAACAGGTGTTTGAGTCGTGTGAACCAGCTGTTTTTCGTGTTCATAGGTGGCTGAACGCGCGATAAGTCCGGTGCCGAACTGTGCTGTTGTATCTGGCGCTCGATGGCGCTGGGTTGAAACAAGGCTTCATGTGTTGGGTTCGCTATGTCGTTAACATAGATGATTTCATCTAGGCTATGGTGCGAGGCTTCTTCTTTATGAGGTTCGCTATTGCGCTGTTCTGTGAGGGGCGATGGTGTTGGCGTGGTCGTTGATGCCGTGTCTTGCTCGCATTCGTTTAACAGACGCAAAGCCCAGCTTTCGTCAACATCTTCGAGTTCGATGGGGGCTTGCTTGCGACGTTCAAAATTGTACACGTCGAGTTTATTGGTAGGCATTTTTTCTCCACACTAGCTTACTAACATCTTGAAGGCGCGCTTTCTAGTACTTCTATACAACGTAAGAGATTACAAGTAGCTGCGGATGGTAAAAAATAGCCTGGGCCTGGTCAACGCACATAGCTTCAGGTTGAGAAAGGGGCCGCACAAATAAATGGGCTGCTGTGTTTTCAGCTTTCAGAGAGAAAGCAGGGATCGGCCTTGGGGTGGCCATCCCTTTGTTTTGGCTAAAACAGGTTTTTAGCTGAGCTTAAGTGCCTTGTTTACCTCATCGCGAGTTTTGCGGTAGAGCTCGGCATCTTGCTCCAGTTTCTTAAGGTTAGATACGGGGAATATCTCTTTAAGTTTCGCTTGGCTGCTTTCTTCTTCAACAAGGTCGGGTAGTATTTTTTCGAGGCAGCGAAGCATTACCTCTGGCGATACAGATGCGCCGGGAGAGGCTCCAAGCAAGGTGCCATAGGTGCCATCGTCGGAGATGACGATTTCGGTACCCATTTGTAAGTCGCCATCTTTGATGATCTGCACGCGTTGGCCGGCTTGAATGACTTCCCAGTCGAACTTGCTGCTTAGTCCGGGTGCAAACGATTCCAGTTCCTCGAGCATCTTCTCCTTACCGAGAAATGTTTCGGAGATCAGATACTTAACCAGTGGAAAGTGCTCCAGCGCGACGTTCAGTAAGTTGGGTAGATCGTGAAGTCGCATGGAGCGCAGATATTCGAAAAAGCCACGGTTTTTTTCAAGCTTCGGCATGAAGGTCGCGAAAGGCCCGAATAGCAGGTAGTGGCGCCCGTTAGCGGCACGCAAATCCAAGTGGGGAACCGACATCGGCGGCGCGCCTACTTTGGCTTTACCATAGGTTTTTGCAGTGTAGTGTTGGGCTTCTTCTTCACTGATAGGGGTGAGTAAAAAGCGCCCACCAACAGGGAAACCTGCAAAGCGTTTGCTTTCGGGCAGGTGGCTTTGTTTTAGCAGAGGGAAGGCTCCACCGCCTGCGCCGACAAACAAGACGTCGGCCTTGTATTGAATGTTCTCGCCGTAGCTTTCGGTTTCGATTAGCCAGCGCCCGGTCGGGCTTTTGTGAGCGCGTTTAACATGCGTGCCATACTGAATGTTAACGTTGTCTTGTTGGCCCAGATATGCGGCCATTTTTTCGGTGACCGCCTGGAAGTTTACATCGGTTCCGGTGTCAATTTTGGTGGCTGCCATGGCTTCGGATTCTGGGCGGTTTTCCATCGTGTAAGGGATCCAGGACAGAATTTCTTCTCGATCTTCGGAATATTGCATGCCTTCAAAGAAATGGTGCCCCGACATTTCCTGAAAGCGCAGTTTTAATTCGTCGATGCCCGATTCATCGACCAAGGTGCAGTGCTTGGTTTGGTGGACAAAACACGAAGGGTCTTGGATGATGCCTTTGTTAACGAGATAAGCCCAAAATTGCTTTGCAACATTAAATTGAGCGTGAATGTGTAGGGCTTTTTCCAGAGTGATTTCTTCTTCGTCAACCGGTGTGTAGTTGAGTTCGCAGTTTGCTTCGTGGCCCGTACCGGCGTTGTTGAATACGCTAGTGTTACTTTGAGCCGGGCCGGGGAGTCGTTCGAGTATG
>JBFJVR010000109.1:0-7748 GCA_041624095.1 Oleiphilaceae bacterium | reverse complement strand
TGAACATCAGGTCCATGTACGCCGCAAGGCTTTGGCTTTCTTCTTCCCATTCGACTTTGTCAATCAGTTGTGCGGCAGTTTCCGGGTCACAGGAGTTCAACTCCAATAAGGGGTCGCGGCCTTTTTGCAGTTCTGCCATTGCCGCGTCACGGAATTGTCGTGCACGCGCGATGAAAGATTGCGCCCCTTCGCTGTGATAGTCAGCCTCTTCAAGATAGGCTTGCAGCTCGTCCTGAAATTGCTCGTAAATCGCGTAGCCTGCCGAGCAGCTATGGGTGAACGCATCGAGCGCGTCGTGGTACCAGCAAAACAGCCCCTCTTGGCGGCTGTTCTCGAGATAGGGCACGTGGATCTGCACATCGTTAACCTGACCGATACGGTCGAGTCGTCCGATGCGTTGTTCGAGCAGGTCGGGATTCTCGGGTAAATCAAACAGTACCAGATGCTGGGCAAACTGAAAGTTACGACCTTCGCTGCCAATTTCGGAGCAAATAAGGCTTTGTGCGCCCTCTTCTTTGTCGGCAAAGTAGGCCGCGGCACGATCCCGTTCGATTATCGTTAAGCCTTCGTAAAAAGCCGCTGTGCGCATGCCTTCTTTCAGACGCAAAAAAGCTTCGAGCTCCAGCGCACGCTCGGCAGATTGGCAGATCACCAATACTTTTTCGGGCTTACGCTGTTTAAGAAACTCGCTTAGCCAGTGTGTTCTCGGGTCAGAGACCAGGTCGTGTACTGTGTCGGTGGTCTCTAAGGGGTAGTCGTGCAATACGCGCTTTGGAAAGCCGCTTACCCCCTGGCGAGTGTTACGAAATAGAATACGCCCGGTGCCTTGTTGGTCGAGTAATTGTTGCACCGCCTGGGGCACAACTTGTGCGGACGCTTGGCTAAAGTCGATGCCGGAATTCGGCCCCAGCAAGGAGGTGATCTTGTTTTGCCAATCGTCGCTCAGTGTCTCAGTGCTGCGCTGTTGCATCAGCTCACCAACCAGGCTTGAGACCCCGGCATATTGCTGCTCCTGTTTTTTGAACTCTGCCAAGGAATGGAAACGGTCAGGGTCCAGAAGGCGAAGTCTGGCAAAATGACTGTCGATTCCCGCTTGTTCGGGGGTAGCGGTCAGCAACAATACGCCACGGCTGATTGCGGCGAGTTTTTCGACACATTGATATTCGGCGCTGGCATCGGTTTCGGACCAGTGTAAATGATGGGCCTCATCAACGACGAACAGATCCCAAGCTGCCTGACAAACATGGTCTTGTACCTCTGTATCATTAACCAAAAAGTCCAGATCGCAAAGGACGAGCTGTTCCGTCTCGAAGGGGTTTTCGATACCCTCTTCCCTAATTGACGCGTAGCGATCGCGATCAAAAATAGCAAAGCGCAGGTTGAAGCGCCGCAGCATTTCAACCAGCCATTGGTGCATGAGCGTTGAAGGCACGGTAATCAAGACGCGCTGTGCCAGCCCTTTTTGCAGTTGGGCGTGAAGAATCATGCCCGCCTCGATTGTCTTACCCAGGCCAACTTCGTCGGCTAACAACACGCGAGGTGAATAGCGTTTTGATACCTTGTCGGCAATATAGATCTGGTGAGGCAGAAGGCTGGTGCGTGAGCCTACCAGACCCCTGACTTCAGACTGCTGCAAACGGTTCAGGTGTCTTACCGTTTCGTAGCGTAAGCGGAATGCCCGGTTCCGATCGTAGTGACCGCTTTCCAGTCGTTGCAGGGGCGAGGTAAACTGAATAAAACAGTTCAGTTCAATTTCACTTAACTGTGTTTCGTTACCCTCGCTGTCGCGTACCTTATATTGGATAAGGGCTTGGCTGTCATCGAGACCAATGATGGTAAACGCTTGTTCTTCATGATTGCTGATTTCGTCACCCGGCTTATACGTGACGCGGCTGATGGGAGCATTGTCCATCGCGTAGGTGCGCGACTCTCCGGCAGCGGGGAAATGTATGCTGACGCGGCGGTTTTCTATCTCAGAGATGATACCGAGACCTAGTTTGGGTTCTGTTTGGCTGACCCAGCGTTGACCAATCGTGAATGACATTAATACAACTCGTTAATGATACAGATTATTGGGAGACAGGAATTCTAGCATGCTGTTCATGTCAAAAAAGCCCGAATCTTACTTATCTTACTCAGGACCACTATCTCCATGAGCTCTCAGAAACACTTACACCACGCATTCGATGAATCGCAGGAATATTACTTTAAAGAAGGGTGTTTTATTCTCGAACATTTAAATACTGCAGATGACCCACAGGTATCTATCGCGCGTGCCAGAGTATTGCAAGGCCAACGCACCCGCTGGCATAAGTTAAACGGGTTGGTCGAGCGCTATCTGATTATGCAGGGCACCGGGAGGGTTGGTGTTGGTAAGAGTGAAGTGCTGGTGGGCGAAGGGGATGTTGTTGTTATCCCTGAGGGAGTGGCGCAGCGTATTGAAAATCTTGGTGAGCAAGACTTGGTGTTTCTTGCCATTTGCTCGCCAAGATTTACGCCTGAATGCTATGAAGCACTTGGTCCGTAGTCGTAGTCTCCACCAGCTTCCAGTGCTTTGAGATAAGCTGTGCGGATCTGAAAACGTTCAACATATTTGCGTATATTCGGGTATTGATCGCCAATAAGGCCTCTTGCAAGGCTCGCTTCTAGCGGAAAGCTCATCTGCACGTCGGCGCCGCTAATTCTGCCGCCAGCCAGCCATTCCCGATTAGCCAGATACACTTCGATATAGTCTAGCGTCTTCTTGATTTCGGGCTTGATAAAGGTCGCCATGACTTTATCCGAAATCATTTTCGCCACCGGTTTGATGAAAAATGGCATAGGGCTGGTTTTCACTTTTTCAAACAACAGTCGCATAACCAGTGGCGGCATTAACGAGCCCTCTGCGAAATGCATCCAGTAGGTATACTCACGGAATGCCTCGCTGTCTTCCTCCGGCATCCAGTCGGTTTTTCCGTATTGTCGAATCAGGTACTCAATGATGGCGCCAGATTCCGCAACCGTTACCGCGCCGTCAGTAATCACCGGAGACTTACCTAATGGATGAACCTGTTTAAGGCTTTCTGGTGCGCGAATGGTTTTAGGGTCGCGTTCATAGCGCTTTATTTGGTATTCGAGCCCTAGTTCTTCGAGCAGCCACAGTATTCGCTGCGAGCGCGAGTTGTTCAGGTGATGTACAGTAATCATTTGTTGTCCTTGAAAGGTATGACTTTGTTATTCCCCAGCCTTCTGCTTAGCTCATGCCAAGTTGCTAACAAGCAAGCGCACGAAGGGCAGTTTGTGCATACGTTGGATTAGGGCATTTGGATCTGACTTCGTTGCTCACCGGGTACAACAATTTGCGAAGCCTGCTGTCTGCGCATTTCCTGTAACTCTTGCATAGTGTCCTCAAGCGCTTTTTCGGCAGCATCACCGTAGCCTTCGATCGCTTCGCCAAGCGTGCTTGCTTCGATCTCAAAGCTAAGAGGTAAGGCGCCTGCAGGGGTCATCATTTGCGCGTGGCCAATAAACAGGACTGGGCGGGAGCTGTCTGCTTCGCCTTCGCGGGTCACCGGCGTCATGCGGCGAATCGTGCCGACTTTCTGGTCAGTGAAGGTTGCTTCTTGATATAAGTTTTCCGCGTCCATTTTAATTTCAGGTGCGTTATCTGACATGCTCTGGCCTCATCTTGTTCAATGCTGAATAAAACGCGTCAGTTTAGAACAAACTATCGTTGATGTAACCCTTTAGCGTGACTGTAGCAGCGAGTGGTAGTGTTGAATGAATTGCGGTCGCGAATGGAACAATGGCTGCTTGGCGTCCAAAAAGTGTGTCACGGTACTTTTCTCATTAAGGCGGCTTTCGAGCTCTACTAACAACTGTGCGGCTTGTTTGTCGGTCTTGCTTCGCTGCTTCATGAGCAGCTCTTCAATTAACTGCAGCACGAGTCGCGGGTAAATATCGGGCGCGTGGCCGCCAATTATGTGGCAATAGTCGATACGTTCCTGCAGTTCAAGGTTCCCCTGTTCTATCAAGGTCGCGGCTTCAGCGTAACGCGAGGCATCGACATATAGCTTTAGCAGCAGCGTCTGTTCCGCTATGGAATGCTGGTCTCTTAGTATGTCGATGCATTGTTGACTGATACGGGTCGTAATGTCGTTACTTACTTCGAGCAGCAAGGGTGACATGAGCTCACTGTAGCGCGCAAAAAGTTTGAGGAATGCTTCATCTGCATTCCGCTGCAGATAGTGTTTGCCCAAAGGTTCCAACAAGCGTTGGGGCTCGTCGGCCTGAGGTAACTGCTTTTCGAGTACAGAAATGGCCTTGCCATGTTCATTTGCATCGAACCAGTGTTGCGCAATATTGAGGTGATCACGGTCATTTTCGGCGAGCACCTGACGCACAGCCTGGCTTTCGTTAAGTGTCAGCTCAGCTTTGTGGTCGCGCAAACATTCTGCCAGTCGTCTCTGCTGCCAAGGCGCAAGTGCTGGCTTGCCCATATGCTGACGCCATTGGCTTAATACCTCTCGCTGAAAAGCGTCAAGGCAGGCGGGGTCCATCGATGTTTGCACGTCAGCGCTTAAGAGTTGGTGTTTATCGACTAGCCAAAGCGCGTAAAAGCGTTTGGCGCGCGTACTATCACGCCCACCCAATTTTGCGAACAACTGGGAATACATAGTGTTTAAAATGCTCAAAGAGCGATGTTTGTGTTCCGTTCGCGGGTCCAGACGATCAAATAGAATGTTCAGGCGCTGAAACACGTATTCAACAATTTTCAGCATGCGTTCAACATCGTGATCGAATTCAGACAAACTTAACTCTTCCAAAAACTGTTCGATGCGGCTGAAAAAGTGTTTCACCTGTCTTTGGCTGAAGAGGCGCTCTTTGCTGCGGGTAATCTCGGTAACCTGGGTCTTCAACTTCGCAAAGTCGATCTGGCCAGCGCCTAAGGATGCTTTCAACAAAAAGCGTTGAAATTGCTCGGTATCTTGTTCAAGCAAGTTTAAAAACTGTTTCGCCAGTTCTTGTTTGTCGAGTGACATTAAGTAGGCGAACACTTTGCTTTTGTCTGGCCCTTTCGAAAGTGAAAGTAGCTGTTGAGCCCGCTTGTTCGCGTGCAAGACTAACGCGACGCAGTGTTGGCAGAAGTCGAAGCCATCAGATTCTTCGCAGTTGCATGCACCTTCTATTGTTTCGCCAAGGTAGCGCACTGTAACGTGATACGTATCGATGTCTGCGCTGGCTTGTTTTCCGTTAAATTGAAACTTAGCAATGTTGACCTTTCGCGCATTTTCTTTGGCACGTTGAAAGGTTTCTTTCCCTGCTGTTTTTTGCAACAGGTCAGTACTGATAATTGCGGGAGACATAAGCTAGCAGGCTCCGTCGTACAGCTTTAATTCGTCTTTCGCGATTAGCTGTGCGGTTTCATGATGCTCACTATAGAGCACCACCAGGGCCCCCTTGGATAGTGCAGCTTTTACGGTTTGCTGGCGCTCGGACAGGGGCGCTTCAATTTCGTTTAGCCCCCAATCGCGCAAGCAATATTCCTTTATCAGGTTGTCTAGCGCTTCTTCGCTCAGGTGCTCAGCAGGGATAATCATCACAAAAAACCAGGTTAGTTTATTTAAGCTTAGCGAGAAAGCATAACACGAAGGCGGAGGGCATATCGCCCTCCGCCTTCGGCAGGTACCCTGTTGGGCAATGCGAACTAACTTAGTTTGGCGCTCACGCGAACGCGGCTCTTGGTGTTTGTTTTTGCAGCCGTGTTTTTCTTTTTTGCACTAGAAGGCTCGACTTTAACCACTTGAACCGGGACGCCATTCAAGGCTGAGGTGCCCGACAGGCGGTCGACAAAGCTGTCGTCGGTTAGGTCGTTTACGCTGACCCCTGGGCGTTTAGCCGCGGTATCCATTTGAATGCCTTGGCGCTTGTGTCCCCAGCCATGAGGAATGCTGATTACGCCTTCCATCACCTGCTCGCTTACTTCGGCTTCTATCTGGATGCGCCCTACGCGGCTCGTTACTTCTGCCAAATCGCCAGTTTTTAACCTGGTTTTTGCAGCATCCGCTGGGTGAATGATCATGGTGCAGCGATTCTTGCCTTTAACCAAGCGGTGACTGTTGTGCATCCAAGAATTATTAGAGCGCAAGTCTCTGCGGCCAATAAGCAACAAAGGGCGCTGCCCTGCAGACTCATCTGCTAGTTCTTCGGCTCGCCGTCGAAGACGGGTAACGTCCTGAAGATAAGCCGCAGGTGCCAGCTTGATTCGCTTGTTTGGCGTGTATAGACGGTCCGGAAGACAGGACTGCAATGAACCAAGGTCGATACCGTGCGGGTAGTTTAATAAGGAAGAGGTGCATAAACCTTTGCTCAGGCTCCTGTTGGGCGCACCGTATGGGCCCAGATCGAGGATTTTACGCAAAGGGTGGTCTGCGCCAAATAAATCCTGCACGGCATCAATCACAAACGCGCCGATCTGTGAGGTGCCAGGAATTTGGGTGCCGTAAGGCCCAACACGCAGAATGATATCCAGTAAGCCATCTGGTCCGAGGCGCTTTAAGACTTGGTAAACGGCCTCCAGCTTAAGTCGTGAACTCAAATCATCGGATGCTAGTCTGCGGGTCAGTTCCAGCAGAATTTGCCAGTCGTGTCGTGTGCCCTTGGGGGCTTTAAACAAGGGCGGCGAGAACTTGGCAACATTACGAATGCTGATCAGGTTAAACGCGAGGTCGTAATGTGATTGTTCCAGCTGCGAGGTTGGCGGAAGGATGATATCCGCATGGCGTGAGGTTTCGTTAATATAGGCATCGACCGAAACCATAAAGTCCAGCGATGCAAAGGCATCATCCAAGCGTTGTCCGTTCGGGCTGCTTAGCACAGGGTTGCCTGCAATAACGATCATTGCCTTGATCTGGTCATCGCCTGGTAGCTCCATTTGTTCGGCCATCGCGCTTGCGGGCAACTCGTTCGAAAACTCCGGCAAGCCTGACTTGCTTTGGAAATGGTTTGCGTGGCCACTTTGTCCGATCATTGCGCCGATCTCTACCATGTCTGCCGCAGGCTTGGTAAACATCAGTCCGCCGCGCTCATCGAGGTGATTGGTGAGCACATTAATGACATAGATCAACCAGGTCGCGATGGAACCAAATTCCTGAGTTGAAGTCCCCATGCGCCCGAAGAGCGCCGCGCGAGGTGTATTTGCAAGCTTGCGTGCCAGCGATTTTATTTCGCTGCTGGCAATGCCCGTAAGCGGGCTAACATATTCCGGGGGGAAGTCAGAGCAAAGCAGCTGGATCTGGGCAATGTCATCGATACAGCTTTGCAAACGGCCCGTTTCTATTAGGTTTTCATCAAACAGGGTGTGTAACATGCCAAGCAGCATCAAGGCATCGGTCCCGGGCCGAATAAACATATGCTTGTCGCTTGTTCGCGCAGTTTCGGTTTTACGCGGGTCGATGAGAATCACTTCACCGCCACGGTTACGAATTTTCTTTAAGCGGCCAATGTAATCAGGGGCGGACATTAGACTGCCATTTGAAGCTGCGGGGTTGCTGCCCATCAGGATAAACAGGTCGGTGTGATCGATATCGGGAACCGGGAATAATAACTGATGGCCAAACATTTCCAGGTTCGCTCGCATATGCGGCAGCTGGTCATTAGAAGTGGCAGAAAATCGGTTCTTAGTTGCTATGGCTTCAACAAAGCCAATGGCGAACAAGAGGTTGCCATGGTGGTGTGCGTTGGGGTTGCCGAGATACGCGCCAATGGCG
>JBFJVR010000108.1:0-7813 GCA_041624095.1 Oleiphilaceae bacterium | reverse complement strand
TCCGATACGCGCAGCCCGGTTTCTGACCATTGGTAAATTTCGAAATGAGGCCGGCCTTCGAGCCTCATAGTAGCTTCGAGTTCTTCTCTCTTCTTATGGGGAATAATAGGTGCCCATTCAAGTGCGCGGATACCGGGTGAGTGTTTAAGGGCATCACTAACAAAGGAACGGAACTCACTGGCCGTCACGTGTTCGCTGGCGTTAAAGAAGTTATGCACAAACTTAAGTGTTTTTGCATTGTCGTTATTAAATATGACTAAGGATTTTACAATGCTTTCGGCATGCGCCGAAAAAACGCTGAAGTTGTCTTGTTGTTGGGCGGAACGTGAGTAAAAAAAACCGATGGTGACCAGGAAAAAACACAGCATCGAAGGGATCACAATCATGATGTTGGAGTGGCGTGAGGCACGTGCGGACTTCCCCGTCACCAGCAAACCCAGCGGCAAGAAGAACGCGACGCCAAGGGAGTCGCCGATCCACCAGGTAAACCAGGCAAACATCATTTGCTGCGTAGACAAGTCATTAAAGTAACCAATGGTCAGGGTGCCGATACTCGATGCGATAAGGCAGCAGAGAGGGCCGCTGATAACGATGAACTGGACGATGGTGGAGATTTCGTGAAGTTTGTTGAAATCAGGAATTAAACTACCGATTAGCCAGCGCGTTATGGATACCTGAATACAGGTACCTGCAGCGATAAGCAGAGCAGGAAGCGTCGAGGTTAATTGCCAATCCGAAAGGGATTCAATGCCGACTGTCGAATTTGCCAGATAAGAGCCAAGCAGGGTACCGAAGATTGCCGGCGAGCCAAAGCGCAGTACCATGGTGACAGCGATGCCGGCAGCGGGCCAGATACCGCTGGCAAAGCCGGGAGGAATCGCAAAAAACAGCCCTATTTTGGCGAACAAAAAATAAACAAGTGCGCTAAGGAAAAAAGCTTTCACCAAGAAAATTCCGCTGCATAAAATGAGTAATCTATACAGTATAGATTGCGGTAGCTGGCTTGCTGTGTATTTTGCCTCCGCAAGCTGGAAAGGGGCAAATTTGCTCTAAATGCACTTGGAGAGGGGGGCTCGCGACGTCGGTCAGTTTATTGACCTGCTGGTGACGTCGGTAGTAACCATTGACCCTCGGTTGGCGTAAGCATGCGGCCGTCGCTATGTTTAAGCATAAAAGGGATGGACACGCTGCGCAGGCCAAGGTTTCGCCGCACCGTAAAGTGCAAATGCGGGCCACTCGAAAAACCGCTGTTGCCCGAAAGACCGATGTCAGCACCCGCTTCAATTCTATCACCGGGTTTGACAGCGAGCCTGCCCATCAGTAAATGGGCGTAGGTGGCGTAGCTGCCGTCATCGTGCAGTACGGTTACATAATTTGCCTTATCGAGAAAATATGGGCTTGATACGCCGCCAAGCGAATAGTTGCCCTCTGTTGACACTACGAGCCCGCCACGTGCAGCGACGATTTGCGTGCCTACTGGCATGGCGATATCTACTGCATACTGGTTTGGTTGTTGCTGGTGGCTATAGCTACCGTTAAAGGCCTGACTGATTTTCATAGGCTTATAGCTGCTGAAGGGTGGCAGGTAAGCGTAGTTGACGGGCTGGCTGTTGGGGTCCCCCAGAACACAGCCAAAGTGGTAGGGCTTATTATTTAACGGTGTGTCGCTATTGAACATCACCACAGAGGCCTTGGCAGGGAGCATTAGAATACGCGGTTCGAGCTTACTGCCCTCAAACTTAAAACCGCATTCAACCGGCGCTGGCATCGGATTATGCGCAATAAAGCGTGAGCTGTTTTGGTCATGCTTGGGTTCAAGGTAGGGTTCGCGTAGCGCTTTAGTTTTTGATTTTATGTCCAGCGTATCGAGGTTTAGCGCCGTTTCGCTCGATGGCTTCTGGTCAGAGAAGTGCCAGTTGCCTTGCGCATCCTGAAAGCGATAAATTTCTGCGTATGCGCAACAAGAAAGCAGCAATGCAGCTAGGCTTAGAAGGCGAGCAACTGGTGAATTCAAGAGCATGAGTCTTTAATTTCGGCGGCGAGTTGCCGCGCTTTTTCTGCGCGTTCCTTTTCAGTAACCTTGACCGGAAGACCCTGTTCGTCGTAAAACGCAACACGACCCTGCATATCCAGCAAGCGTTGACGGGCGTTGCGACAGTATGAGTCGTTCTCGATCTTTGCCTGCTGCAATGCCCGTTCTTCGGCACTTGCTTCGATTCGTTTCTGTTCTTTTTCCTGCGCCTGCTGGAGCATCATCTCGGGTGTCGATAGGCGGTTTGAAATATTGACCTTCTCGACCGTGTCGGAGATATCATTCGCTTGTACTTTTGTCGGTGGTCGGTCACCAAAATGGGTATTGCCGTGTTCATCCTTCCAGCTATAGATTTCTGCGTTAAGCGCTGGGTGAACTAGCAGAAGGAGTAACAGCAAATTGAATTTTTTCATCAGACAGGTTCCTTTACCCTATGCGGCTTAAGTGTCGAGCAGGTTATCCAGCGACATCTCATAACCAGGGGCAAACACCGACAAAAAATAGTCTACCTCGCTACGCCCCATATCATTTAAGCGTTGGCTGATTTGTTGTTCAGCGCGTTCGAATTCGCGATTACCTGCACGTATTTCTGCGCGACACTTGAGGAAGGCAGACAAACGGTCGGCCGCCTTAAGTAAGGTTTGATAAATTTCCGGCAGTGCGTCTTCGATTAATATTGCTTCAAAATCGGCTTGGAGTTCTTCAGGCAGCAAGGCCAACAGCTCAATTTGGGCTTTACGTTCGACTCCCTTATAGGCACTTTTCATCGCCTCTGAATGGTATTTTACCGGGGTGGGCATGTCACCGGTAATCACCTCGGATGCATCGTGGTAAAGTGCGATGCTGGCCAGGCGATTCGCATCGATTCCGGGCGAGTATTGCTGGTTATGTATCACGCCTAGCACATGGGCAATAGTGGCTACCTCCCAAGAATGTAAGGCAACGTCTTCGTGAATGGCGTTGCGCATGAGGCTCCAGCGTTTTATCCAGCGGAGGCGACTGATGTAAGCAAAAAAGTGGCTGATCTGAGTCATGGTCTATCTAACGTTAAGGCTAAAGGGAATTTCGATAAAGCCAGCGTTCTTATCGCTTTGGCTAACTTGCGCTTCGAGGACGTATATTCGCTCACTGCTGATCTCGC
Organism: Oleiphilaceae bacterium; assembly: GCA_041624095.1. Taxonomy (GTDB): domain Bacteria; phylum Pseudomonadota; class Gammaproteobacteria; order Pseudomonadales; family Oleiphilaceae; genus PZPK01. Next base: position 4,640 of record JBFJVR010000108.1, on the reverse strand, counting down.
CTATTTCATTGATACTACTGGCGATGGCTGATGCACGTTCCTTGGCAAGTGTCAGATAGTCTACATCCTTCAGCTCGATTTTGCTTAACAAGAGAGCGTCGAGGTGATCCAGATAGGGCTGGTCGTTGGTGTCACGTTGCGGGAAGGCTGAGCGTGCTGTTGCAACTTCATCTGTGGAGAACCAGCTGGCCAGCAGGCGCTCTCGTGATGCGCGTTTGTCGCCGCCTTGGCTTTGCAAGGCTTCGTCAAGCCGTTTCAGTAGCAGTGCCGGAGTGTCAACTGTACGATCAGCCAGCCCGCGGATTTCGAGGTTCAAATTAGGTCGGGCGCTGAGTGCTTCAACCAGCTTTTGCAGTTTTCTGGCCTGCTCTGCGCCGATTTGCGACGAACCGGGCTCGAAGCGAACCGAGGAGATATCTTCGGCACCCTCGACAATAGACGCCAATAACGAAAATGGGCTGGTGACAGCTTTGGTTAGCAGGTTAGTAAACGCGGTAAAAATAATGTTCCCCAAGCTAAAACCAGGGTCGCTCAAATCACCTTTAACAGGCAGATTGATATCAATGACGCCGCGGGTATTTTTAAGTATTCCTAATGCCAAAGGTAAAGGAAGCGATAGCGCATCTTTGCTCTTGGTATGTTTGCCGAGCTTAAGGCTATCAATAACAATTTTGTTGTCGGCTTTTAGGCTTTGGTTCTCGATCAGGTAATTCATATCGAGATTTAGTTTTCCCTTATCTATCGGATAGCCAAGGTAGCGAGAGGTATAAGTGCTTACACTGCTAAGGTTGATGTTTTTCACCTGAACGCCAATGTCGCTGTGGGCAATTGAGGCGAGCGGATTAAGAGTGCCGTTCACATCGAGTTGACCAAAATCGTCTATTTTGCCACTTAGCGTTAATGTCGATTTTTGCGAGGGGTCTGACGAAAGGGAATTTAGTTCGCCATTTAACTGGCTGATACGGGACTTGAACGGCGGTACTTGCGAGCTGTCAGCAAAGTCGAAGCGTCCTTTTTGCAACAGGACTTTCCCGATAGTGATGTGGGGCGATGTATGTCTATTGCTTTCCTGTTTATCCGGCGCTGCGTCCTGAGGCGCTGCTTCGCTCGTGTTATGTTTGACGAGTGATGCAAGATTGAGCTGTCCCTGTGGATTGATAAAAACTTCGCCATAAGGTTGCAGCAGAGAGACCTCAGTAATGTCTACAACCAATGGACTAAGTGATATTTTAGTCGGCCCCACGCTTAAGCGCTGGATGCCAGAGAAGCCACGTGCCTGTGCTGCGTCGCTGAGCGCTAGTTCGGTAATGTCGCCTTGAGCGCTTATTTCGCCACGCATTTCACCCGCCAAGGCCAGGCTGAAGTCAGCCTTCAAGGAGCTTAGGCCCGAGTTGAGCACCAGATTGGTGTACTCACTCAGATACGCCTGTCCCATTTTTAAAGGCAGGCTATTGATGTTTAGTTGCCCTTCAAGGGCCAGGGGATCAGGGGTAAATGTGCCCGCAAGCTCATGATGGGAGTCTTCAAGTGCAAAATGTAGCCCGAACGGTGATGCCTGGCTGAGGTCTTCGCTCAGCTTGCCGAGAGCGAAGTCGATATTGTTGATTGTTAACGAGGCGGGCATGCTCAATTGTTCATCCCGCCATTTGAGCACACCTTTATTTAATGCGATGCGATCTATATTCCAGCGGAAGCTCGATTCAGTCGATGTTTTGTCGCCCGTTTGAGTGGTGGGGGCCTCGTTGGTTTCTTTGGCGGCGACAGGCGTATCACTCGCTGAGGTGTCTGCTTCAAAGGGGGCTAGCAAGTTGATAAGGCCCTGTTGATCCCTGAGCAGAGAAATTTCAGGTGTATCGACGAGAATATTGCCCAAGCCGAGGCTTTGGTTTTGCAGACTGAAGGTGACCGGAGAAATGTTAATTTCGGCCACTTCGATAGCTTGAATGGGGGCTGTTTGTTCGCCGGTTTTGGGCTTTTCTATGCCGAGGCTAAGATCATGAACAACGATGTTTCCTTGTGTTAGTTCGAACATAAAGTCTTCGCCTGCTGCCGAACTTTGGTAGTTGAGGCTGACATCGGTACTGGCCCGGTGGAGCCAATAAGGCGCGTGCCGCTTGGCGTAGTGCCAGTAGGTTTGCGGCTGAATGTTATTTAGCACCAAGGTGCCGCTGGACTCAAAGGGCGAGATACCGATGTTTCCTTTCCATTCCAGACGCTGGGCCTGCCCCAGCTCCAGCGCCAGTTCGTATTGGCCGCCTTGGTTGTCGAAGGTACTGAACTCCTGTAGTTCGAGACCCAGCGGTGACAGTTGCAGGGTGAACTCTTCGCCTTGGCTTAAGTCGGATAAATCGACTTTTCCTGCAGCGATACCGATATACCCGAAGCGTAACTTCAGAGGGTCGCTGGTCTCGTCTTCGGGTGAGGCTTCGGCTGGGTCATTGCTAAATGCTTTTTCGAAGTTTGTGGTACCGCGTTCATCCAGAGCAAGATAAACGTAAGGGGTATCGAGTTGTATGTTGCTGAAGGTGATGGTGCCACCAAGCGAAGCCAGCGCATCGAAGTCGGCAAAGGCCTGCTGCCAGCTAACAAGCTGGCGATCTTCTTTGTCGCGTATATCCAGACCGTCTATGCGCAACGAAAAGGTGAAGGGGTTGAAGTGGATAGCTTCGACGCTTGTTTCCCATTGGGCAAGGTTTTTTAAGTTAGTGACGAGCTGCTTCTCGATAACATTTGGCAGCGCAAAAAAGCCCAGCAGGGTGTACATGAGCAGCAATAGAAGGCACCAGATGGTCTTTCTCTGATACCAGTTTCGTACTGATGGATGGCGTGAGGCTTCGGAACTTGCCACAATACTCCCTCAACTTGGCGGCGCACAGGTCAGCTTGTGCAGAATGATTGTAATTAGAACGACCCATTATAAGGTAAGTGCAGGGAGAGTAAATGTGAACACGCCAACAAGGGTAACGGAGATGAAAGCCTGCTCCTGGTGCGGAACCGACCCGCTCTATCGACATTACCATGATACGGTATGGGGGCGGCCAGTCCGGGACGATCAGGAGTTGTTTGCCAAACTTTGCCTCGATGGCCAGCAAGCGGGGCTAAGCTGGATTACGATTTTGCGTAAGCTGCAACACTATGAACAGGCTTACGACCACTTTGATGCGCGTAAGATCGTGTACTACGATCAGGCCAAGATCGACACCTTAATGCAAAACCCCGGCATTGTGCGCAACCGTTTGAAGGTTGAATCGATTATTCGTAATGCAAAAGGCTATTTGGCGATTCAGGAAAGCGGGCAAAGTTTCAGCGAGTTTATCTGGCAGTTTGTTGACGGTGTAGCGATACAAAACCGGTGGCCCGATATGGCGAGTGTTCCGGCAGTAACGGCAGAGTCAGAAGCGATGTCGAAGGCACTCAAAAAGGCCGGTTTTAACTTTGTCGGCCCGACGATTTGTTATGCTTTTATGCAGGCTGTTGGCTTAGTTAATGATCACCTGATTACCTGCCCGCAATGGCAACCTTGCCATGCTATGGCTGCTACTTAGTAAGTGCTGCGTGCACTCAGGAGACTGTATATGGACGACGACAAACGCATCGGTGCCGTGTTGGATTTTTGGTTCGAGGAATTAGCCCCGCGTCAGCATTGGCTAAAGGATGCTGAGCTGGATGCCAAGATCACCGAGCGTTTTGGAAGCTTGCATCAGCAAGCAGCCTTAGGTGAACTATGGTTGTGGAGGGCAACGGCGAAAGGGCGTTTGGCCGAAATTATTGTGCTGGACCAATTCTCGCGAAATATCTATCGAGGCCAAGCACAAAGCTTTGCCTGCGATGCGGCGGCGCTGGTGCTTGCCCAAGAGGCGGTGCGAAATGAACAGGATAAAATCTTGGCCGTTCAGCAACGTGCCTTTTTATATATGCCTTACATGCATAGTGAGTCCTTACTTGTCCACGACGAGGCCTTGCGCCTGTTTGGTCAGTCGGGTCTTGAAGATAAACTCGATTTTGAGCAACGCCATCGTGCGATTATTGAGCGCTTTGGTCGTTATCCACATCGCAATGATATTCTCGGGCGTATCAGTACGCCCGAAGAAGAATCCTTTTTGAATGAGCCCGGTTCGTCTTTTTAGGGAGGCGCTTTCATGTTCAGCTGTAGCGCGAACCGGACCTTAGCAGCTGATAGCGCAAAACAAGGCTAGTCGATACCGAGTAACTTGTGTAATTGTAAGGTAAGCCGCCAACGCGGGTTTTGCAGGCAGTATTCCAGCGCTGCTTGAGTGTTCTGCTTTTTGACAGCATCTTCCCCAAATCGAATGAACGGGTCTGCCATTGGCGATAGAAAATAGTGCAGTGCCGGGAAGTTTGCAAAGCGCTCTGGCATTGCCTTGGCTTGCGGGTAAACCAGTTTCAATTCATCGCAGCGCTTGAGTACCAGTGTCGCGTCAGCCTTGGGGCTAAGGCACACCCAGTCAACACCGCCTTCTGGCAGAGGCAGGGTGCCGTTGGTTTCGATCGCAACTTCATAGCCGCGGGTGCGCATTGCGCTGCACAAGGCTTGGTCAAGTTGCAGCAGGGGTTCGCCGCCGGTAAAAATAACATAGGGTTGTGCTTGCTTGTCGCATGCTGGCCATAGTTGCTCAATG